>JAYEKP010000101.1:0-14930 GCA_034661075.1 Bacteroidota bacterium | reverse complement strand
CCATGGGATAAAAAAGCAGCCGAACGAGAAAAATCCTACGAAACAAAAAATCTATAAATTAAATACATCTCTTTAACCGCCGAAAACATTTAATTTTCGGCGGTTTTTTATAAAAACTACTCTATAAAAATTGCTCAAACATTTTTTTATCTTTGCCATAAATTTGGTTGTATGGTTGGTATATTAAAAAAAATTATCGGTTTTCTTTTTTTGATACCCGTATATATTTATAAATACGTTATTTCACCATACACTCCTGCTTCGTGCAGGCATACGCCCACCTGCTCCGAATATTTTATTGAGGCTGTAAAAATTCATGGCCCGTTTAAAGGTTCGTGGCTTGGAATTAAAAGAATATCAAGGTGTCATCCTTGGGGAACCCATGGTTATGACCCCGTTCCTATTATCGATATAAAAAAATATAAACCTAAGAAAAGGAAGAAGAAGAAAACTAATCCGCAATAATTTGGGTATCCAAGATCATACTTTTTTGTAACGATTTCATCCGGGAAGGAATATTTTTTAATAAAATCTTTACAAAAGCATCTATTAACTTTTGTTTTGACAAAAACTTAGTGGTAACCAAACTTATTTCTCTAACAGGTTTTAATCCTTCAATTTCTTTGATCATATTTTCTTTAGCAGAAGTGATATTTAGGGTAGCCAGCTCTGGAACAAATGTAACGCCTCCACGCTGCTCTACAATATAACGTAATGATTCAATAGAATTACTCTGATATTTAAAATTTTGTTGCTGAGCCAATTTCTCAGATATTTGACATAATGCATTTACCTGATTCTGGAAACAATTTCCTTCGTTCAGGTACCACAGTTCGTTTAAATCAATTTGACTTATATTTATAGTTTCGTGAGAGTATAATTTATTATTTTGAGAAACAAAAAGAAAAAACTTTTCATAAAATAAAGTCTGAAAAACTACACCTTTTGATTTTATAGGAGTAGCAATAATTCCTGCATCAATATCTCCAGATTTTATCTGGGTTATAATATCTTCGGTAATTAGTTCTTTAATATGTAAATGTAAATCAGAAAATAGTGTTTGTAAATCATCCATAAAAACAGGCGTTAAATAAGGAGCAACAGTAGGAATTGCTCCAATAACCAGCTTTCCACTGATTTCTTCTTCTAGCTCAATGGCTATATTATACATATCATCGGCGAGCTTTAATATCTGCTGTGCTCTTTTGGAAAACACTTCACCTTCGGGTGTAATGTCTAAAGGAACCTTTGTACGGTCAAAAATAACAAACCCCATCTCCTCTTCCAGCTTTTTGATTTGAGAGGTTAAGGCCGGCTGTGAGATTTCAAGATTTTGTGCAGTTTTTGAAAAACTTCGATATCTGGCTATTGCAACTAAATATTTTAACTGATTCAGTGTCATGTATTATAATTTTATCTTATAAAGATATAAATTTTATAAATACTATTAATCGTATATTTGTTTTAAAATTAATGTAGAACAATAAAACAAAATAATCATAAAAAGAGAAATTAAAAACAAAGCAGAAATAGTAAAGAAACTAAATCTATTATTATCCGATTATGAAATTTACTATCAAAATTTAAGAGCCTTACATTGGAATATTAAAGGAAAAATGTTCTTTATGTTACATGAAAAATATGAAGAATATTATACCGAATCAGCAGAAGTTATTGACGAAATTGCGGAAAGAATTTTAATGCTTGATTCAACACCATTACACACTTATGAAGATTTCTTGAAGAATTCGTCAATAAAACCTGTAAAAGATGTTAAGGATTCCAATAAAAGTATTGACATTGTATTAGACAATAATGAAGCTTTACTTAACAAAGCATATGAAGCACTAGAAGTAGCTGATGAATCAGGAGATGAGGAAACCCTTGCTTTATTAGGTGATATTATTGCTGAAGCAGAGAAAAGAATTTGGATGTTGCAATCCTCTAAAGAATAAGAAATAACGTAAAATATATAGAAAGGGAGCTTTAAAAGGCTCCCTTTTTTTATGTGAAATATTTATTTTTGGGTTTAAATATATCCTGCTTCTGAATATAACTCCATGCATGATAAATCTTGAGGAGTATTAATATTGAAGAATGATTTCCGGTTTTCTTCTGTATCTTCAAGATTATGATATCGAATGTTTAACCCCTTTATAAAACTATCGATAGAGTAATCGTGTGCAGTTTTTAAATAATCATCCAGCTTATCTTCTATCTTTGTATTATAAATAGCGTGAAGAGGCTCTTTAAAATCTTTAATTCTCGGAATAGCAGCATCACAACGACGTTTATGATAAAATTCAATATGTTTTTTAATCAGCTTGCTTGATATGCATGGCATATCGCTTGCAAAAACAAATACCGAATCATTTTTAGCGGCTTTCATGGCAGCATGAATGCCACCCAATGGGCCAACATTCTTTATTTCATCGGGAACCAGTGTATAATGGCTAAATCCCTTAAATTGTTCAGGGGTATTGGTAACAATAATAATATCATCGAATATATCATGTAAAATTTTTATGGTACGTGTAATAATCCGTACTCCACTAATTTGAATATTCGCTTTAGTTTTTCCCTGAAAACGCTTATTAGCACCACCGGCCAGTATTACTGCCGATACATTGTATTGTTCCTTTGTGATTGTCATAACGCTTATTTTATGTCAAACAATTGTTAACTAACTGAACTACTTATCACACTTAATAAGCATATTGATTGTAAGAAATTAGGTTAAGTTTTATAAAAAAACTCTGCAACCAAAATTAAAAAAAAATTAAACAAACCATGTTAATTTAATTTTTTCAACATTAGCATTGTTGTTGTGTGTTAAATATTAATCTATTAAGGGATATCCTTACTGCTATTTTAGAATGAGTCTAAATAAAAATAGGCTAATATTATAATCTATTTAGCTATCAATCAGAATTTTAAAAATAAAAATATTTACTATTCAAAGGTTAAATGCATGGTATACAAATCTATATAAATTGATTTATAAACCGATTTTATCTGCAATTTCTTTCATTGCATTTAATGAAATCTCGACAAACTCATTTAAAGGAATACCAATTTTTTCACATTCCATAATATTTTCTCGGCTTACCGATGCTGCAAAGGCACTTTGTTTCATCCGTTTGGTTACCGATTTAGGTTTAACATCTTTAATTTTTTTATCGGGATAAACCAAAGCAGTTGCATAAATAAGCCCGGTAATAGTTTCTCCGGCGGCCAAAGCGTGTTGAAACTCTGTTTCGCGTTTTAACCCGGTAGCTTCTTCGTTATGCATTTTTATAGCATCAATAATATCTTCCTCCAACCCTTCATCTTTTAATAACTCGTAAGCAACCAGGCCATGTTTTTTAGGATCCGCATTGGTTATTTCTGTATCAATATCATGTAACAAGCCAGCTAATCCCCATTTTTCAACATCACGCCCAAGTTTCGTTGCTAAAGCCCTCATCACAGCCTCTGATGCAAAACAATGAAAAAGCATTTTCTCATTCCGAACATACCTTCTTAATAACTTTTCTGCATAATCACGATCCATATAATATAAAAATTAAAGTTTAGGTTAATATTTTTATTAATGAGCATCTATCCCATGTAACATATAAATCAAATGTTGTATAGTTTTAAGAATTTCTGTCATGTATTCATTTACTGCTTTTACACTTCCGGGTAAGGTATAGACCAAACTATTTCCCATAACTCCTGAAATTCCACGGCTTAACAATGCATTGGGTTTTTCTATACCATATTTCATACGTATTAATTCCATTACTCCAGGAATTTCCTTATCCAGCATCGGTTGTACTGTTTCTACGGTGATGTCTCTTTTTCCAATTCCTGTTCCTCCGGTTGTAATAATTATATCAATGTTATCTTTCTTTGCTTTTGCCAAGATTTGTGTTAGTTCATTGCTACTGTCCGAAATGACCATTCTTTCGGTTTGATATCTTACACCCAACTTGTTAAAATAATTATCTAAGAATTCAACTACTTTTGGCCCGCTTCGATCTTCATATTCTCCCGCACTTGCACGATCACTTAATGTAATTACCAATGCATGATATACTTTAGGAATAACCTCAATTGCATCATTGGGTTTTATGGTTCCTGTTTTTTTTACTCTGCAAAATATTCCAACACGAGGCATTACATAATTTCCCAATTCACGAAACTGGTCGTGAAAAGGTTTCCCAACCTGGGTAACTTCTAAAATAGCATCTCCAATTTTTAACAGGTCAAAGGTTTGAAAATCGATATCGTGTAATCCTTTAGCCGTGATATTTTCAGCAAACTCCCCAAATTGAGTATCTCTGGCTTCGGTGATTTTTTTAAACCAATGGATATGCGATTGGTCGATAATACTAACCTGTCGGTTCCAATGTCCGGCATGAACATCACCTTGAATTCCTTTTTCGGTAAGAATTAATTCAGAAACAGGTTCTTTTACACCTCTCTCATCTGATAAATTTACGGATAGTACTTTTCCTTTAGCCATGTCTTATGATATTGGAATATAAATAACTTCGTCCTCAGGTTTAATTCTTCCTGGATGAATGACCTTAGCAAAAACCCCTTCTTTAGGCATAACGCATTTACCTACTTGTGAAAAAATTGCACAACCATCTCCGTGGCATTTTTTCCCGATTTGAGTAACTTCCAATTCTACGTCGGCAATTTTCAATCTATCACCAGGTTTCATCGTGTACAACGTAATTCCTTCGGTGGTAATATTTTCGGCAAATTCACCAAAATTAAGTTTTCGCCCTAACACTTCCTCAAACTTATCTATGCTTTCTTTGGCAAGTAAACTTACCTGCCTGTGCCAATCGCCGGCATGTGCATCTTTTTCAACACCTTGATGATTGATTACAACCTCTTTTACAGGTTTTTTTATGACTCCCTTTTTTCGGAAATATTTACCGAAACCACTTTTGCTGCTGCCATTCTCTGCTTATTTATAATAATCTTTTTCATCACAAAAGTAATAAAATATCATCTCTTTACCTATCATCTTCACTCCTTTCAAATACCATAATGATGATTAAAAATAGTATTTTTGTGTTTGTATGGATAACAATGAAAATCAATATAAGTTTACCGAAGGGGAAAAACATCATTTTACCATCTCAGGCTTTACCGAAATTCCGGGTACCGATGAATCTTACTATATTTTAGAAAATCTTTTTGGGGGCAAACATCTTTTAAAAGCAGATCATTATCAACATTATCAGCTAAAAGAAGGACAATCATTAATCTGTAAAATTGATAAAATCAATTGTAGTGGAAAAATCTTTCTGGAACCGGAGAATCCAGAATATACAGAAGGAAAAATTTATTCGTTTGATCTGGTAAAAATAATCGACCGCATCAATTCGGTGGGAAAAAAAGAGAAAGCAGCCATTGTTAAAGATGTTTTTGGGATGGAAACGACCTGCTCAATACCTAGAAATTACGCCATTGAGATAAAATCAAAAAAAATAAAATGTAAAGTTTTAAGGATAAAAAAAGGGCAACTATTTCTTGCTGTTCCGGAAATTAAAGATATTGTAAAACAACTGGAAATTGGCAAAGTATATCCATTTACAGTTGTTGATATCAAACCTTTAGAAGAAAATATGGATTACTATCTTTTAAAGGATGAATTTAATAATTTATACTCGCTAAAAAAGGATATGTACCAACATTATGGATTTAAAATCGGACAAAAAATTAAATGTTTGGTAACAAAATTTGATACCGATTCGAATTTAAAAATTGAACCGGTACACCCTTATTATGAAATAGGAACGACCTATCCATTCAAGTATTTACGCACAGAAAAAGACACGAATCCTTTGGGTAATGAAGAATATGTGATTATTGTTGAAGATATTTTGGGTATAGAAACAAAAGTACGCTCCATCAACACAAAAATTATCATAAATAATAATCCGAAAATTATCAATTGTTCAGTAGATGGAGTTCGTAAAGGAAAAGCTATTTTAACCTATAAATCAGCTAACTAAAAAATCATATATCCGACTTGGTTTTTTCTACCAGCTTTGTTTCATCAATATTCATGGTTTTATCTGCAGCTTTACACATATCGTACACGGTAAGCAAAGCTATGGAAACCGAGGTAAGAGCTTCCATTTCAATACCAGTTTTTCCAACACATCGTGCTTCGGAGTTTATACGAACACCTGTATCATCGATGGTAGCTTTAACATCTATTTTGGTTATTTGAAGTGGATGACACAAAGGAATCAGGCCGCTGGTTTTTTTGCCACCCTGTATTCCTGCAATTTCTGCAATGGTAAGCACATCCCCTTTTTGCATGGCATTATCCCGAATTAGATCAATCGTTTCGGGTTGCAGGGCAATATGTCCGGTGGCTTTAGCTATTCGTACTTGATCGGGCTTTGTGCCAACATCAATCATATTGGCTTTGCCTTTGTCATCTACATGGCTTAACTTTCCCATTTTTATTGATTATAAAGTTATATATACTATTACACTTCAAATCTTCCGTTTAGCAGACAAGCTTTGAACTCTAAACTGTATTATCCTCCAATATTATAAAACTTGCCGGTATGGTTTGAATGGCCACTTTTAGGTTTATTTTGCAGTGCCAGATCAATCGCTTTTTCTGCGCCTAATTCCCTAACACTATATCCCAAATCACTAAACAAACAAGGTTTTATTTTTCCATCGGACGTTAAACGCAAACGGTTACAGTGCGCACAATCACCACCGGAACCACCTTCAACAATAGAAAAACTGCCCGTTTCTAAATCCATCTCTTTAATAAAACGAACCTTTAAATTATTTTTACGGCAAAATTCAGCAACCTCAACAGCATCAGGTTCCTGACTACTATTTTTTACCACACAATTAATCTTTATGGGTTCTAATCCGGCTTCCCTGGCTGCCTTAATGCCATCAAAAACTTTCTGAATATCTCCTAAACGAGTTATTTGTTTATATTTTTCGGCATTTATTGTATCCAAACTAATGTTTACTCTTTGCAAACCAGCTTTAACCAGGTCTTTGGCAAATCGATCAAGCAATATCCCATTCGTGGTCATCCCATAGTCTTTTATCCCCTCAATTTCACCAATCATACGAACTAAATCAACAATATCTTTCCTAACCAAAGGTTCACCTCCAGTTAGACGTACTTTATCAACACCTTTACGAACGGCTGTTTTAGTTACCTGAACAATCTCATCAAAAGTTAAAATATCTTTATGATCGAGTAACTTTACTCCTTCTTCGGGCATACAATATACACACCTAAGGTTACAACGATCGGTAACCGATATGCGTAAATAGTTTATTTTACGATTAAATCTGTCGTACATGAATTCTTTCTCCTTTCTTAATCTCTTTCTCACCAATATCAATGGCTGCTATTCCGTGCGCCAAAGATAAGGCGTGAATATGAGCTGAACCATGATAATCGACAGGAAAAATTTCTCCTTTTTTAATAATTATTGGGAAATACGATTTACGTTTAGTACTTTTTCTTGTATAGTCAATTCCCATAGGCAGGCGAATATCAAGAGGTTGATAATCCTGTCCCATCATATGGTAGATTAAGGGTTTTACCAATAATTCGAACTGAATAAACGAAGAAACTGGGTTTCCGGGCAACCCAAAGCAGAACTTTTTACCTGCCATTCCAAAAGTGGTTGGTTTTCCCGGTTTTACGGCCAGTTTATCAAAATCAATTTTAACACCGGCTTTTTCTAAAACTTTAGGGACAAAATCAAAGGACCCCATCGAAACACCTCCGGTTAATAAAACAATATCATTTTCGCTTAAGGCTTTGCTTACTTTGTCATATGTATCTTCAGGAGTATCATCAGCAATACCCATATAGTTTGCTATAGCACCACAATTTTGCACTTGTGCCATCAACTGATAACCATTACTATTTCTTATTTGCGACCGCGAAGGCTTTTTTTGAGGTTCAACTAATTCATCGCCCGTTGAAATAACACCCACTTTAGGTTGCTTATAAACCGAAATATCAGTATAACCTACTGCAGCAAAAACAGCAATGTGTTGGGCTTGTATTTTTATTCCTTTCGTTAAAACGGTGGCTCCTACCTTAACATCTTCACCCTGATAGCTGATATTATTTTTAGACGAGATTTCGATAACATGAACTAATTTACCCTCTATTTCTTTAGCAATTTCTACCGGTACTAAACAGTCGGCACCATGAGGAATCGGAGCTCCAGTCATAATTTTAGCACATTGGTTCCTTCCAATTTCTTTTTCGGGATATTTCCCTGCAGGGATAGTTTCAATAATTTCTAATTGATTTTTCAAATCTTCTCTGCGGCAAGCATATCCATCCATTGCCGCCTTATCAAAAGGCGGCATTTCAATATCCGAATGTACATCTTCGGCTAAAATTCTACCCACAGAATGAATAAAATTAATTTTTTCAGTGGCTAATTGATATGCATTTTGTATTACAAGGCTGTATGCTTTTTCTATTGTAATCATAGGTAAAAATTTTAACAAAAATACGATTTATCAATTTAAATTGAGTAAAGAAATATATAAATATTCCAATATGTTATAACTTAAATATTATTAAACCTTCTTACCCAATAATCCGTTATATGCCTTCTTAACCGATGTATCTTTTAAAGATAACCTGAAGTATTCTTCAACCACAGATTTTATTTGTTTCATTTTATCATTATCAGGTAAAGCATCAAAAATCTTATCCAAGTATTTTTTTTCGTATAGTCTTTTTACAGAATAATTAAAGTTTAAATCAAAAATCCATCCTATCTGTAACAATTTAAAATCATTTAATGTTTGCAAAGATTCTTTTAATACCACCTGGCGGTTTATAACAGACCTATACACCTCATCACTGATCTTATCATGATCAGGCAATTCCAGCTCCAGGCTTTTGTTTTCCTTTTCTGCATCCTGGTCTTTCACCATATAATACTCAGTAATTAAACGCCAGATATCCAGTTTATCGGCATCACGAATCATTTGAGAGAATAAATTAACCCGCTCATTTTGATCATATTTTATTTTTGCTTTGTTGTGATTAAGAATGGATTGATGAATGATATCATTCTCTTCTCTCGATAAATCCTTTAAAAGATTATTTTCGTTAAACACTTCAATTGCTAATTCAGCATGATTTTGAGACTTATCATCAGAAAAGGTTTGAAATTTTACGTATTGTTTAAATCTTCCTACATCATGAAAAAGCCCTATGGTTTCGGCAAGTAATACCTCCTGTTCATTTAATTTAAGATGTTGGGCCAAGCCCACCATTTCTTCACTTACTTTTTTACAATGATTGGCCTTGAGGCCAATATTTTCTTTTAAATCAGGATACCCATCGATAAACGAATAAATATAATGGGTAAACCATTGTTTATATCCTGAAACCATTTTTTTGGAAATCTTCATAGATAGAATTATGATAAATGTTGCAGCGACAAATTTGGGAAAATTTGTATAAAAGAAAAAAACCGAAGTGGAAAACTCCGACAAATTAAAAAAAACAAATTCATGTTGTTCTAAAATTTATAGGCTAACTCAAGCAAGATAAATCTTCCTGGAGAGAGTCGTTGTTTTTTATCAATATACACCTTGTCAAATATATTCTGTACATCCAGGGCTACAAAAAAGTTCTTTTGTATGGTTCTGTATAAGCGAATATCAACCGTTAAATAATCATCAATAATCAGTATGTTTTGATCTTCGGCATAGGATTCCCCGATATAGTTTGTTGTGACCGTAGTATTTACCACCCTATTTTTCCAGAAGAAACCTGCAAAAGCTTGGTGCCACGGAACCTCAACCAACATTTTCCCGGTTAGGTCATCACCTGAATAATTTTCCAGATCAAAGTCGGTAATGGTAGATGAATTGTAGGTATAATTTACTTTTAGGGTCAGGTTTTTTGTAAAATCATACTGAAAAAAGAATTCAGCGCCATAAATTTCAATGGCAGCAATATTCTCGCGGGTAAGTTCGGTCTGCCCGTCGACATAATTCCCGGTTGCCACAAAGTACTGAAAATCTTTACCCAACGAGTAGTAGGCTGCAGTTTTAAACTGAGCTTTATGAAAAGGTTTGGTATTAAACCCAATTTCGTAATTGGTTAATGTTTGCGGTTGCAATTCGGGATTTGCTTTTTTAAATCCTTTGCTAATTTTTCTCGAAGAGATCAGGTCGTCCATTTTGGGAGGCATAAATCCAGTAGATGCAGATATATAAGATTTAATGGCAGGAGTAATCTCATAATGCAAAGATAATTTTGGGCTTAGGGCCATCCAATTTGAATTTTCATAATTTTCACTAACATTTTCTTCGAACCCGGTATTTGCCGTAGGCTCGGCAACATATATAGAACCCTCATAAAAACGTGCATAATCGAAACGCAGTCCGGCAATTATTTTTAGTTTATCGTTAAACAGTCGCTGCTCGTCCTGCAAAAAAGCGGCATAGGATTGCACCTTCCCTTCTCGCATCAGGGTATCGGTAGAGGTATAAAAAATATCCGAAGCATCCATAAACCCCTGCTTGATATCCAACCCGAAAGTAAACCAGTTATGAAAACCCAGTTTGCGGGTAGCATTTACCCACAATCCATAATCCCTGGAAGTCTGGTTTCGGTCAGACATTTTATAATTCCCATCCTGATTAATGTTTTCACTAAATTGATTATAGTGTTCATCCTGAAAGTAACCCTTGCCATCTATCTTAAAATCTCCCAGTTGTCCATCATAGTTTACCCGGACAAAATGGGTCGTATACTTTACAAAACCACCATCCTCAAGATAAACCTGTCGGCCATCCCCTCGTTTATCGTCATAATAGCTATATTCAACCTCTACCTGATTCTGATCGTTAAACGCATATCCCATCGTTGCCCCAATCCGGTTTTCTTTTAAATAAACTTCTACATCGGTTGAATCCCTGACCGTTTTGGGTTCGATAACATACCCATCGCCCTGGCGATAAAATCCGGTAATTCCCCAATAAAAGTTATTCCCACTGATCTGCTCATTGCCCTCAAGGTTAAACTTACCTCCAAGCGTGGAATAACTACCGCCAAAGGTTCTCACATCACCGGAGAAACGTTGATCCGATTTTTTGGTAATAATATTGATCACGCCACCCATCGCATTATTCCCGTACAACGCTGAACTTGGACCTTTAATAACCTCGATACGCTCAATCCGGTCGGGAGAAATCATATGCCAGTTGATGGATCCTCCGGCAGTTTTATTTAACGGTACCCCATTGTATAGAATCAACACCCCTTGTGCTGCATCTAACCCGCGCATGGTAACCGATGCATTTTTGGAGAATATTCCCCAGCTACGATTTACATTTATGTTGGCCAGGGACTGTAAAATATCATCGGTATTAGTGGTTGGAAACTCTTCTACCTCCTCATTGTCAATCACCTCATTTTGTCCTGCCAGGTCTCCAATTTTTCGTTCGGTGCGCGTAGCCGTAATCATCACCTTCTCCATCTCAATGGAGGAAGGTACCATCTTGATTTCTACTACTTCATTTTTGTCAGTTAGCTTTAAATTTACCTTTTGGTCGTGATATCCCACATAGGTAATATGTAATGTATATTCAGCGGAGCCTAGATTTTCAAACTGAAACTGGCCCTGTGGGTTAGTTGAGATTCCCCGGTTGATCTCTTTGATTACAATGTTTGCTCCAACCAAGGGTTCTCCGCTTTCGGAATCGACAACTTCCCCTTGCAATACATGTTGAGCCATCGAATAAAGAGGAATCATAAAAACAAATAAAACAGTATAAATAAATCTTCTTAAAAGCATATTGATCTTATTTTTGAATGATAATGTCAACGATAATATTTCCACTACTTTCACCGGTAGTACGAATCACCTTAAACATGCCCGTACGTTTGTCCCGGACAAACGAGTAGATATCTCCCGGGGCAAGATCTTTGGCTTTACGTTTACCGCTCTCAAAAGCAAAAGAATGGGCTAATAAAAGACTGTCGTTTTGAGCAGCATCAAAATCTTCAACGGTGATCGTCAAAGGTGCAGCTGAATAACGAGTAGTATGAGTTGTATCCCAGTTGGAGATAGCGTATTCTCCCGGGAATGCTTCATCTCCAATATTAGCCCCTGGAGAAGCCATTGTCCACTTATCTAGTTTGTCAAAATCATCGTAATAGGAAACAATATCAATGTATAATGCATTATGGTAGGCGCCTTCCAGATCATAAACCGATCCATCTGTTAAAGAAAAAAAACTTCCGTAATCAGGACTGTTTTGAGCACCCAGCTGAATATTTTTAAATACATCTATTTCTCCATATTCAACATTATCATCTTTAGTTATAGTCAACGAATTATGGGCAAAATTTCCTTTTCGGTCACGAATGATAAACTCCCAGTTGTCGACACTTTCAAGACCTTTCGTAATTTCAATCTCTTTACGATAGGTTTCGGCGTAGATTCCCAGGTCTAAATAGCGTTCGTCATTCAGTTTGGCGATAAAATTGGTTAACATGTCATAACCATTATATTCTGCCTGGATGGCAACCGTAAATTTTTCACCCGGGGCAATGGTTGTGTCGCCAGACACAAAATCAGGATGGTCAACTATCTGAATAGCAGGATCAGGATGATTCGTGGGATTTTCATCCTCACAGGAACCGATAAAAAATGAAAGGATAAATAGAACGATCAAAGGATAAAATTTTGAAAAAAGACGACGTGTATTTTTTTTCATATCGATGATTATTAAATTTTTATCTGTTAAAAATGCTTACGTTGACTAATTTATTTCTTTTGGAAACGCTTAATGGAATAGATCAAACCGGCACCGAGCAATGATCCGGCAACACCAAAAGCAAAATGGGACAGAATTGGAATAATGAATCCAGATTTTATGAAAGAATTCTCTAATATCCCGGTTAACAGATAAACACCAATCCGGCTGACGGGGATAACCATGTAGGCTATACCACCAATTAATGAAAGGATAGCCAAACGATGAACGGGTTTATGAAATGCAAAATATAAGATATCCAGCACAATACCCATGACAATATAAATAATGGGCAAAAACGAATCTTTAATTCCTATGAATAGAACAAACATGAAGGTCGTAGCGCCAAGCATGGCAATTACCGAGGCAAAAGGGATTTTTGATATTCTTCGAGCAATCATAATAATTGCCATAAACTCCAACCCATGACGGCCAGGAATGCCTAAAGGGATCCTTAAATAGGAGCGCACCACAATGGCACTAATTCCAAGGACAAAAAGAAATAAAATCTCTAATACTAACGGCACGAAATACATTTGATAAAGTCTTTTGAGACAGCCTTCCACTCATAATTATTTTGATTTTTACATGATTCAACAATTATTGTATTTTTATTATTCTGAATTACTGGTCGCAACCATTCACCTACATCTATCCGTTCTCTACCGCTAAGAATCTTTCCCTGAACCGATTTTACAACTTGAATATTAATAATTCGTTTCAATTCTTTAACGGAATAAACACCTTGCAAATCTCTTAATTCTTTTCCTTTTAACCATATATTTCGTCCATCATTTCCAGATTTTCGCAAACCCACAGCTGCTAATGAACCAATGATACCAATTTTTGTTCCTGTGTATCCGTTTAAAAAAACCCCCGTTTCTTTAGCCAGTTGATCGGCATCTTTTTTTTGCAGCACCTCCTTTTTTGCTCTACTTCCCCATGCTTCAATTTTCTCATCAATATCCTCTTCCCGGGCAATACATAAACCTGCATCGGATCCGGGTTCAGCCACTTCCCGGATATACTGAATACAAAATTCTTTTAATACCTTATCGTAGTCAGACTTTACCAGTAAACAGGCAGAACTGTTCTGGGAGGTATAAGCTATCTGATCATTCACAAACAACTGATGCCGGGAAATCGACAGAACTTCTCCTACTCTTGCTTAACGATTAGTTTACCCAGTTGGCGGGATTTGAACCCGGTACCTCTCGAGTTCTTGTTATCCGTATCATCCAACCCAATATACCAGATCATTTATTTACCTTATTAAAAAACTTCTTTGTGATTTGATAGATCGCTTCATCAAACTCAACCAACAACTCTTTGTAAGCTTCAATTAATATTTTTCCCTCGTCGGTTAGAACAGAACGGCCACCATGTTGACCTCCCCGTTGTTTTTCCACTAAAGAAAAACCCAGTTTCTCTTCAGCCTCTCTTAGCATTCCCCATGCTTTTCTATAACTCACTTCCAATTTATCGGCAGCAACTTTTAATGATCCATACTGATCAATAAAATCGATCAGTTCAAATTTCCCGTTTCCTAAAATACTTTCTCCATGGGTATTCTCTAGCCATACTTTGAATTTCAGGAAAATATTATAATATTTTGAACCTTTTGGACCAGCCATATTTTCTTTGTATTTTTAATTACCTTTCTCTACAACAAAATAAATAAATCCGGAGAATCTTTAAAAATAATGAATTACTTATTTAAATCATCCGGTTAATTTAGACATTTCCTAAAGGTGAAAAGTCTGATTCACAGGATTTATAAGAACAACTTTATAAAGTTAAACAACCAAGCTCTTTTTTTGTTATCCACTTACAAAATTAATGTTTAAGGATTTTTGTAAACATGATAAAAATCTTGTTTTATATTTATCCGATATGTATATTTGTATATCGTAATGAGTAGAAAAACTAAATTAATCAATTGTTAAACATATAAAAAAATCATTATCATGCAAAAGAGTTTATATTTTGCTCCGCAATTCCGCAAGTTAATAATAAATTTTGCTGGCTCATGCTTTGAAAAAATAAGGCATAAAATTCCCTTTCCGCCGAAAATAGCAGATTACGATATTTATATTTCAGGTTTACATTTTACCTCCTTT
>JAYEKP010000100.1:0-3041 GCA_034661075.1 Bacteroidota bacterium | reverse complement strand
CGTTACGTTGGCGGGATGTAAACGGAACATTCGATGCTACTGAAATAATCATTGCAGATGTATTCGATTGTAATGTTCCCACTATTGATAATGGGCAAATATGGATTCCTTTGGATAAGTTGCAGGAGATGAAACAAATGCCAGGTGAGGCAACCCTTTTGGTGATGGGTGAAGAAGTGCAGTACAGGAAAGAAATAGAAGGATGGGAATATAAAGACATTGAATTTTTACTTACAGACATATCTGAGTTGATAAAAACAAAAAAGCTGGGGAGTTCTTTCTTTTATATTATCATTTTAGCTTTAGCCATGCTCGCTATTTTTGATACACAGGTATTATCCATATTTAAAAGACAAAAAGAGATTGGAACCTATGTGGCCATGGGAATGACCAGAAAACAGGTTGTTGCTCTTTTTACTGTAGAAGGAGCTTTCCACGCTGTTTTAGCGGCAGTAGTAGCGGCAATTTATGGAATCCCACTATTAACTTATATTGCTAAAAGCGGCTTTAAAATACCTGAAGGTTCAGATGGTATGGGCTTGGCTATGGGCGATGTTATTTACCCGTTCTTTAGCTTAATGCTTATCGTTTCGACCATAATTCTTGTTTTTCTAATAACAACCATCGTTAGTTATCTTCCGGCAAGAAAAATTTCTAAAATGAAACCAACTGACGCAATAAAAGGAAAAATACAATGATAAAATTTTTATTAAAAGGTCTGCTTCGCGATCGTGACCGTAGTTTAATGCCTGTTCTAGTGGTTGCAATCGGAGTAATGCTTTCAGTGTTTTTATACTGTTACCTACTTGGTGTAATGGGCGATATGATTGACTTTAATGCACGATTTGCAACCGGGCACGTAAAAATTATGACACGGGCTTATGCCGATAATCAGGATCAAAATCCGAATGATCTGGCTTTGGTAGAAACTGATGCTTTAATTGAAGATTTAAATAACGAGTTCCCTGATATGGAATGGGTCCAGAGAATCGAATTCGGTGGATTAATTGATGTACCTGACGAAAACGGAGAAACAAAAGCTCAGGGAACAGCAGCTGGAACGGCATACGATATTATATCTGAAAATTCTACTGAAATAGAGAGAATCAACCTTAGAAAGGCTTTAGTAAAAGGCCATATTCCACAAGAAAAAAATGAGATTCTGCTTAGCGATGATTTTGCTTCAAAACTAGGAGTAGCTCCCGGGCAATCTGTTACCCTTATTTCATCAACGATGTATGGGGGTATGGCCATTCATAATTTTGTTGTTACCGGTACAGTTAAGTTTGGATCTACGGCATTAGATCGTGGTGGTATAGTTGCTGATATTGCAGGTGTTCAGGATGCTCTGAATATGGAAAATGCTTGTGGCGAGATATTTGGATTTTTAGATTCCAAAGTATATGATGATGAAAAAGCGATAAAAATTCAAAATACTTTTAACGAAAAATATAGCGATCCGGATAACGAGTATTCTCCTGTAATGAAAAGGTTAAAAGAACAATCCTTTTTATCGGGATATATTGATATGATTGACTCGATGCAAGGTATTATCATTACTTTATTTATCCTTGTTATGGCAGTTGTATTATGGAATACCGGACTAATTGGTGGTTTGCGCCGGTATGGCGAAATTGGTGTTCGACTTGCTATTGGTGAAGACTACAGTCACATTTATAAAACGATGATTTATGAATCTATTCTGATTGGAATAGTGGGTTCTGTGATAGGAACAATTGTGGGGCTTTTTTTGGCTTACCTGATGCAGGAAATTGGAATTGATATCAGTGGTATGATGCGGAACAATACGTTGATGATGCAGTCGACTTTCCGTGCAAAAATAACTCCGCCGGCATTTTATATTGGTTTTATACCCGGTGTATTTGCTATCGTACTGGGAACCATGTTGTCCGGAATTGGTATTTATAAAAGGAAAACAGCACGTTTGTTTAAAGAATTGGAAACATAAGATAGATCAAAGATGCAAGTATCAAGAAACAAGATATATAGATTATTTCTTGATACTTGAGACTATTTCTCATTACTAATAAAAAAAATATTTAAATATGACAAAAATTAATTTAACAATAGCATTATTTCTGGTTTCTGTTTTAAGCTGGGCACAGAATCCATCAGGTAAAGAAATCCTTGATAAAGTTGATGAAAATATGGTATCAAAAAGCCAGATCGTTACTTCGAAAATGATTATTCATGGCCAGCGTAGCTCGCGGACTATCGAAGCCAAAACATGGACCGAAGGGGATAAAAAATCGTTTACCGAATATCTTTCTCCGGCTAGAGAGAAAGGAACGAAAATGTTAAAACTGGAAGACGAGCTCTGGATTTATTCACCATCAACCGATCGTATCATAAAAATTTCGGGACATATGCTGCGTCAATCTGTAATGGGTAGTGACCTTTCGTATGAAGATATGATGGAAAATTCTGAGTTACTCGAGAATTATGATGCTGCTGTTGTTGATTCTGATGAAATTGATGGAAGAGAGTGCTGGATTCTTGAATTACATGCTAAATCTGATGATGTTAATTATCAAATTAGAAAAATTTGGGTTGATAAAACCCGGTTTGTACCATTAAAAGAAGAATTATACGCTAAAAGTGGCAAGCTGTTAAAGAAAACAGAATTGTCTGATATTAAGAAAATTGGAAATCGATGGTATCCTATGCGAATTGTATTTAAGGATATGTTAAAAAAGGGCGATGGTACCGAGTTTATTGTGGATGAAATAATTTTTAATCAACCTATTGATGATTATATTTTTAGCAAGGCTGCTTTGAAATAATTTATCATTGATAAACGTACTTTATTGTCGATCCTGTTGGAGTTTTAAACTTTAACAGGATTTTTTATATAAAATAATTATATAAAAAAATCAAAATATATATAAGAAACTTCACATCTGTCCTAAATAATAAAAAAAGATAGCCAATTTAGAGCTCTTGTTTAAAGAGCCCTTATTTTTGTAGTACTAACCAACTAAAATATAAATTGGCTATGAAAACAAATTTAACACTCTTTG
>JAYEKP010000099.1:0-3141 GCA_034661075.1 Bacteroidota bacterium | reverse complement strand
AAAAGGTAGCTGACAGGTTAGAAGAAATTTTTAAAAACGACCGAGAACAGTTTGAGAAAAAATGGGACGACCTTAAAATCTTTATTGAATATGGAATGCTTACCGAAGAGAAATTTTATGAGAAAGCACAAAAATATGCTTTATTCAAAAACACCGATGGGAAGTATTTTACTTTCGAAGAGTATGAAAAACTGATTAAAGATAACCAAACGGACAAAGATAAGAACTTGATATATCTTTATGCCACCGATAAAGATAAACAATATACATTTATCGAAAATGCAAAAGACAAAGGATACGATGTATTGATTATGGACGGACAATTAGATACCCATTTTATTAATCATATCGAACAAAAACTGAACAATGCCCGATTTTTGCGTGTGGATTCTGATATTATCGATAAGCTGATAAAAAAAGAAGAGGTAGAAGAGTCTAAACTTTCGGCTGAAGAAAAAAATCAGCTTTCGCAAATTTTTGAGAGTCAGTTGCCTAAAAATGCAACTTTTACGGTTACGTTCGAAAATCTGAAAGAAACAGATGACCCTATTGTAATTACTCAATCGGAATATATGCGCCGGATGAAAGATATGGCTGCAATGGGTGGTGGCGGAATGAATTTTTATGGCGACCTGCCCGATAGCTACAATGTGGTAGTTAATTCAAATCACAAACTGGTTGAAAAAATCCGTGAACAGAAAGATAAAAAAGTGGGTACTAAAATTGAAAAGATTTTAGAAGAGTTAAAACCGGTGGAGGAAGAAAAGAATAAATTGGAAAAAGCCAAAGAGGGAAAAAAAGATGAAGAAATTAACCAGTCCGAAAAAGATAAATTAAGTGATGTTGAAAAGAAAATTAATACGTTGCAGGAAAAGAAAAAAGAACTCTTGGTTAAGCATGGAAAAGAGAATAAGTATGTTAAGCAACTTATTGATTTAGCGTTACTTGCAAATAATATGCTGAAAGGAGAAGAGCTGACTAAATTTGTTAAACGAAGTGTAGAATTGATCAAATAAATTGTTAATTTATCATTATTTATTGCCTGTCAGGTTACTGACAGGCTTTTTTTGTTTAAATATTTTTGTATTTTAGATTAAAATTGAAAAAGAAGGTATCTTACAAAATTTTAGGAATGTAAAAATATATGACTGAAAATTTGTAAACAATAAAGATAATTGTACATGGATTCCATTAGATTAAGCCTGTTATCTATATGTTTGATGATGTTTTTTTCGATATCTTCGTTATGGGCCCAAAATATTTCCCAAAGCCCTACCTTTGGAATTAAAGGGGGCTTCTTGCTATCAACCATTAGTGGAGATGAAGCCATTGACCAATATGCCAAAAAAATTGGCCCTCAAATTGGTTTTACGGCTGCTTATTACCCTCATACTAACTGGTCGGCTCGTGCCGAGCTTAACTACGAATTAAAAGGAGGCAAGTTCGATATGCACGATATGAAAATGAGCCTTTATTATCTTACTTTGCCATTATATGCTAAGTTCACATTTAATGAAGATCCTAAAATATATTTTTATGCCGGAGGGTATGGTTCTTTATTAATTTCGGCCAATACCAAAGGGAAGTATGAAAAAATAATTGAAGAAGATTATCTCGTTCAATCCATAAATGAAAATATTACACCTAATTTAAATCGATATGATGTTGGTATATTAGCCGGAGTTGGGGTACAGGGAAGATTTAACCGTTACCTGGATATTTTTATTGATTTAAGATACACCAAGGGCTTTTTTAATATAGATAATAATGCTGCTGAAGTGAGGTATAATTTTAACTATGAAGAGTTTTTTCCTTATGAGCAGGAGTTAGATAATCCCACCAATAAAGCTTTTATGCTTACTACAGGGTTTATTTATTTTTTGATTCCCCGATAAAAAATAGAATTATTTTATGTTGTTATTTCAATGACCCAAAAGGGTGCCACGGTTCGAACAATTCTATTTAGATTTAATCCGGCTTGATGAATTAACTGCTTGTATTCTTCTATGGATCGTTCTTTACCTCCATCCTGGCTAATCATCATCTGGATATCCAATAATTTGGCAAATGAATATCGGTTTTTATGGCTTATTACCGATTCAATAATTAAAATTTTTCCTTTTGGTGGTAAAATATTTTTTATCTTTAGTAAAATATCAATAGTTTGTTGGTCGCTTAGGTTATGAATAATGTTTTTCATTAAATAGATATCTCCCCCTTCCGGGATTGTTTCATAAAATGACCCGGAAATTAATTTAACTCGATTTAATAAATTGTAGTATTTGAAATTCTTTTCTGCATTTGTTATAACATGAGGAAGATCCAACAATATTCCTTTAAGGCTTGAATTTTTTATTAAAATCATTGATAGTAAAGTTCCTTCGCCACCTCCGATATCTACAATACATTCTGCCTTTTTAAAAGAGTACTTCGATAGTATGGCATAACTTAGCATCAATGATGAATTTGTCATGGCTGTGTTGTAGATTTTATTATTGGCAGGATTCTTTTCAAGAAATTCAAAAATTTTCATCCCCAGGATTTTTTCTGAAGCATTCTTTCCTGTATAAACTACATGGTTCAGCTCATTAAAAAGTTTCCAGTTTATAGGGTTAGCCAAATGCATAATCATATAGCGCATGGAATCTGTTTGATCAATCATTGTTTTTGATAATCGATTTTGTGAAAATACACGATTTCTCTTTTCTTTAAAAATGCCCTGGCTGGCCAGCATACGCATTAAACGATACAGAGATTCTTCATCAGTATTTGTAAGGACGGCCAATTCAGAGATATTTTTATCATGCGTAGAAAGAAATTCTGCAATATTTAATTCGGCAGCTACTCCAATGGCTTTGGATACATAAAAAGACTGAACCATCTCAACAATCGCTATGTTGGGTGCTGTAAATCTTCGTGATAGTTTTAATAAAAAATACCTGAACCTATCGAAAAATTTAATTATAAAAGGAGAAGGATATTGTGGTATATGTACTTTATGCATTAATATTTAGTTTCATAGCTGTCCTAAATATTTTTAAAATTAAAAAATACAAACGTAATTACAGGTATTTTGGACAGATTTTTACTATTATTAAAAACGAATCCCCCCATTTAAATAAAATCCCTTGTTTATATTTG
>JAYEKP010000098.1:0-59984 GCA_034661075.1 Bacteroidota bacterium | reverse complement strand
CCGAATGGCACGAAACATACGCAAAGGGTCATCAGAAAATGTAGTATCAGGATTTAAGGGTGTTCTAATTATCTTATTTTTCAAATCATCAAGTCCGTCGAAAGGATCGACCAATTGCCCATAATTTGATTTATTTAATCCAATAGCTAAAGCATTTATCGTAAAATCTCTTCGTTTTTGGTCATCTTCAAGGGTCCCATCTTCAACAATAGGTTTGCGAGAACTTTTTCGATACGACTCTTTTCTAGTGCCAACAAACTCAATTTCCAAATCATCGTATTTAAACATTGCTGTGCCAAAATTCTTAAACACACTTACTTTTAAGGTTGGATTAATTTCATGAGCAACTTCTTTGGCTAATTTTATTCCACTCCCTTCGGTAACAATATCAATATCTTTCGATGGCCTTTTTAATAAACAATCTCGAACAAAACCACCAATTACAAAAGTTGGCAGTTTGTTTTTATCGGCTACATCAGAAATAATTTTAAAAATTTTATTATTAAGACATTTCTTCATATATATATATGACAATTTATTGAAACACATGACAAAATTACAATTATTTACATTTTATTTGAACTATTTAGTGTATTTTAACATTTGGAATATAATTTGATAAATCATCATAAATTCATATATTTAGTATTTTAGAAATATAAATATTTTAATCAATAACTAATAAAATTAAAAAAGTAATGCTAGAACATTTAACAAAAGAAACATTTAAGGAAAAGGTTTTTAACTGGGAAGAAAATAAAGATTGGAAATTTGAAGGTGATTTACCCTGTTTAATCGATTTTTATGCTGATTGGTGTCAGCCTTGTAAAATGGTAGCTCCTATTTTGGAAGAATTATCAGAAGAATACAATGGAAAAATTAATATTTATAAAGTAGATACAGAGGATCAGCAAGAGTTAGCAGCGATGTTTGGAATCAGAAGTATTCCTTCGCTACTTTTTGTTCCGAAGGACGGACAACCACAAATAGCACAGGGTGCATTACCCAAAGACTCGCTAGTAAAAGCGATGAAAGATGTACTTAATGTTGAAGAAAACTAAACATTTATTAGACTCTATATAATTAAAGCCGGCATTTTTGCCGGTTTTTTTGTTTACACCAAAAATTAGCTTTACATTTGAACCATCCAATGGGGTGCCAAATATTACAGGCTGAGATCATACCCTTCGAACCTGGTCCGGGTAATTCCGGATAGGGAAAAAGAGTAAATCAAAAATTTCCCATTATTTTTATTATAGTTGATTTGTGCTGTTTGCTTAGGAAATAAGTAAACGTAATCATTATTTATAAAAACAATGATTTATCTGAGGCCTCAGATTCATTCTGTAAGCTATACCGTTCAAAATCAACTATCCAATTGTATGAATCGATTAAAAATTTAAAAACAATGAAAAGGATAGTATTTATTTTTCTTTTAGTATCATTTATGCTGCCTGCTTATGCTCAGCAAACCATTTCTGGAGTAGTAAAAAATAAAAAAGGAGAACCTCTTATAGGAGCTAACATTACCATAAAAGAAACATACAGGGGGACGGCAACCAATACAAATGGAGAGTTCAAATTATCAAAACTAAAACCCGGTAGTTATACTTTTATCATTTCTTATATTGGCTACAAAACCCTTGAAAAAACTATTAAGGTTAAAGCATCCAAATATTTAGAATTTATTCTCGAACCTTCTAATATCCTTACGGATGATGTAATCATAAAAGCAACACGGACAAAAATGAATGACCCGGTATCTTTTACCAATATCTCCAATCGTCAAATTAAAGAAAATAATTTTACGCAGGATATTCCTTATTTGCTTAGCCGCACTCCTTCTATTGTTTCCACATCGGATGCAGGAACCGGTGTGGGTTATACCTATTTCCGAGTTCGCGGATCTGACATAAACCGGATTAACATTACCGTAAACGGGATTCCGGTGAACGATGCCGAATCTCATGGAGTTTGGTTTGTAGATATGCCCGACTTATTGTCCTCGGTAAATAACATCCAGATACAACGTGGCGTAGGAACTTCTACACAAGGAGCTGCTTCGTTTGGTGCAACACTGAACCTACAAACCAAAACCTATCATAAAGATGCCTATGCTGAGATTAACTCTTATGCAGGCTCTTTTAACACTTTCAGAAACTCCGTAAGTTTCGGCACAGGTCTGCTTAACAATAAATTCACTTTTGACGGACGCTTATCAAAAGTTACCTCCGATGGGTTTATAGATAGAGCCTCGTCTGACCTAAAATCATTTTATTTATCAGGAGCATATCATTCCAGCAGTAGTATTTTAAAAGTTAATATCATTTCGGGCAAAGAAAAAACATACCAGGCATGGAACGGCATCCCAAAAGTACGGCTTAAAGATGATTATGAAGGAATGCAGCGTTATCTTGACCATTGGTTAATCGACGAAGAAGAATATGAACACATGATAAATTCAGATAGCCGCACCTATAATTTATATACCTATGATAATGAGACCGATAATTATCAACAAGATCATTATCAATTGTTTTACTCATACGAAATAAATCCTGATTTTCATATTAATACAGCATTGCATTATACACGTGGACGAGGTTTCTACGAACAATATAAAAAAGACCGTGACTTTGAAGATTACCTCCTCGACAATGAAATCATAGGAAACGATACGATAACAAGCACTGACCTTATCCAACAAAAATGGCTCGACAATCATTTTTATGGAGGAATTTTCTCTGTTGATTATAAACAGGATAAATACGAAATAACTGTAGGCGGAGGATGGAATAAATATATTGGTGATCATTTTGGCGAAGTAATCTGGGCACAATTTGCCAGCAATGGAGACATGAGACACAGATGGTACGAAGGAGACGGCGATAAAAAAGATTTTAATATCTACTCAAAATTAAAATACCATTTTACGTCGCAACTAAGCACTTTTATCGATCTGCAATACCGAAAAATAGATTATGATATTAATGGGATTGATGATGATTTGAGGGATATAACTCAAAGCCACAATTTTAGTTTTTTCAATCCTAAGCTTGGGCTTTTTTATGAAATTAACGACTTGCATTCAAGCTTCCTTACTTTCGCAGTTGCCAACCGAGAGCCAAATCGAAGCAATTATACCGATGCAGACCCTAACCATCCGGCACCAACATTTGAAACATTATACGATTTTGAATTAGGCTACAATTTCAAATCTACCAACAAATATTTAAAGGCCAATGTTTATTATATGTTTTACAAAGATCAATTGGTTTTAACCGGAGAAATTAATGATGTTGGCTCTGCAATTATGACCAATGTAGACGAAAGCTTCCGGTTAGGATTAGAACTTTCGGGAGGTATCAGATTTTTAAATAAGTTGCAAGTAGATGCAAATATTACTTTAAGTAAAAATAAAATTAATGATTTTACAGAATATGTAGATAACTGGGATACATGGGGGCAAGAAGAAAGAAACCTGGGACAAACAGACCTCTCCTTTTCGCCAGAAGTAATTGCAAATACTACAATATCTTATGATATTACTAAAAGATTCAAAACCGAATTAATTTCAAAATATGTTGGAAAACAATACATTGACAATACATCAAATAATAAGCGTTCTATTGATCCTTACTTTGTTAATGATGTGAAATTAAGTTATACAATAAATACTAATAAAATAAAAGAAATAGGGATTAACCTGATGGTAAATAATATATTTAACCACCAATACGAATCCAACGCCTGGGTTTATCGTTACATTTTAGGCGGCGAAGAATATGTTATGGATGGTTATTTCCCACAAGCAGGAATAAATATTATGGGTGGTTTAACCCTAAAATTTTAGCTTGCATTATTCATAAATATTGGGAAATATAATATTTATGAATATGTCAGGTTAGGTAAATAAACTTTCAGTATCTTTAAAAACCGGCATAAATTATTGTGTCGGTTTTTTTATTTTTGGATAAACATTCCAGGATGTTGATTTGTCAATAGTTTGCTGAAATACACAACATAAGCTTATAAAAAAAATTGATTTTTATGCTAAAAATTTGAAACAATTTTAAAGTCAAAATCGTTATATTAGCAAAATAAATTGTTTACTTATCGACTTTAGTGTCTGTAGTCAAGTTTTGTTTAAGGGACAGTTTTTTCATTTAAATTTTAGGTTTAATTTTTAGGGTATTAAGAAAGTCAGAGACATTAGGTTTCTGGCTTTTTTAATGATGGGTTTCGTAACTTTTACCTATTTTTGCAAAAAGTAAATACCCATGATAAAACCGGCAGTTTTAACCATCTTCTTATCCCTACTTTTTTTCTCTTGCACAGAAAATACAATCAGGCATCCTAATGTTTTTCGCTACAACGAATCGAAAGGGATAGCTACGCTCGATCCGGCTTTTGCCAAAAGCCAGGTACTCATTTGGCCTGTTAATCAACTTTTTAACGGCCTTGTCCAAATGGACAAAAAGCTATTTATTAAACCTTGTATTGCCAAATCATGGGAAATAGCAAAAAACGGAAAACACTATACTTTTTATTTAAGGACGGATGTCCGGTTTCATAACTCAAAGGTATTCCCCAATGAAAAAGGACGAATCGTAACCGCACATGATTTTGAGTACAGCCTCCATCGGATTATAAATCCTAAAACGGGATCACCCGGAGCATGGATATTTAACCAGGTGGCAGAAAACGGGATTGCTGCCCTAAATGATACCACGTTGCAAATCAAACTTAAAAATCCTTTTCCTGCTTTTTTAGGACTGCTCACAATGCCCTATTGTTCTGTTGTACCTAAAGAAGCCATAGATTATTACAAGCAGGATTTCAGAAACCATCCGATAGGTACCGGACCTTTTCAGATTAAGTTCTGGAAAGAAGGGGAAAAACTCATTCTCACCAAAAATCCCAACTATTTTGAAAAAGATGAAGAAGGAAATCCGTTGCCTTATCTCGATGCCATATCTATAACTTTTATTAACGATAAACAATCGGAATTTTTAGAATTTTTAAAAGGCAATATCGATTTTATTTCAGGACTAAGCCCGGCAAATAAAGATGAATTGATCACCCGAAACGGGCGGTTAAATCCAAAATACAAAGGCCAAATCAAAATGATTTCACAACCTTACCTAAACACTGAATATCTGGGATTTTTGCTCGACACCTCCAAAATATCCACTAAAGATTCACCGGTAAAAAATAAAAAAATCCGACAAGCTATAAATTACGGATTCGACCGTAAAAAAATGATGAAATACCTGCGTAATAACATTGGGACACCAGCTACCAATGGATTTATCCCTAAAGGAATGCCTTCATTTTCAAGTAAAGTTAAAGGGTATGAATATAACCCGGGGAAAACAAGGACGTTATTAAAAGAGGCCGGATACCCAAACGGAGAAGGGTTAGCTCCGATAAACCTCACCACTACCAGTGATTATCTCGATTTATGTGAATACATTCAGCAAGAGCTCTCGCAATTTGGTATTGAAATAAATATAGATGTTAGCACAGGAGCTACATTCAGAGAAATGGTCTCCCATTCGAAGCTTGAATTTTTCCGTGGTTCCTGGATTGCCGACTATCCGGATGCAGAGAATTATATGGCATTGTTTTACAGTAAAAATTTTAGTCCAACAGGCCCTAATTATACGCATTATGCAAACCAATCATTTGATCATCTTTACCAAAAAGCAATGGAACAAACCGTTGATTCTATTCGATATAAATTGTACCGACAAATGGACCGGATAATTATTAATGATGCAGTGGTTGTTCCCTTATATTACGACGAGGTGGTACGTTTTGTACATCATAACATTAATGGATTCGAATGCAATCCGATGAATTTATTAAATTTAAAATATGTATCTAAAACCAACTAAAAACGATGATTATTGTTGCCGATAGCGGATCGACCAAAACAAACTGGTCAGTTATAGATAAGGGAAGCGTAATTTATTCTTTCAGAACCAATGGGTTTAATCCATATTTTATTAACAGTGCAACAATCAGTCAAGAAATAATGCACAATTTCCCCGATACTATAAATCAAGAAAAAATTCAAAACATATACTTTTATGGTGCAGGATGTTCTTCGCCACAAACAAAACAAATTATTTTTGAAGGATGCAATGATGTTTTTCCAGGGTCAAAAATAACCATAGAAAGTGATTTGCTCGGAGCTGCCAGGGCTGTATTTTTCAATCAAAGAGGAGTTATAGCCATTATGGGTACCGGCTCAAATACAGGAATTTACAATGGGAAAACAATTACCCATCAAATTAATTCGCTTGGGTTTGCTTTGGGCGATGAAGGAAGCGGTGCTCATTTAGGAAAATTGCTTATGATTGATTATCTGCATAACCATTTACCCAAAGATCTAATAAAAAATTTTCATAAAAATTATACTTTAAGTAGTGCTGATATTATCTATTCGATTTACAAAAAACCATCACCAAGCAAATTTTTAGCTTCGTTTACTCCCTTTATTATCAAAAATAAAAACCATCCGTATGTAAAAAAATTAATTCAGCAATCCATACAAGAACTTTTTGAAAAGTATATTTGCCAATATCCGGATTATCAAAACTATTCGTTAGGATTTGTAGGATCTGTAGCTCATTCCCTAAAATCAGAACTGGAGGATACCGCTCAAATTTACAGGATTAACATTACAAAAATTGTAAAAGATCCAATAAAAAAGTTAGTAGAATATCATATTGAAACTGAAGATAAAATTTAAAATAAAAGTATTTTGATAACAATTTTTAATCTTCTATCTTTAATTAAGCAATATAAAAAATAAAAATTGAGTTTATTTTATGAGAACCTGTATTATTATTGATGATGAGAAGAACGCAAGAGAAGCTTTAGAAAAAATTATTCAACGTTATTTTAGTTCTCAGCTGCAAATTGTTTTTATGGCCGATTCGGTTAAAGAAGGAGTCTTTGCTATAAATAAATACAGGCCAGATATTATTTTTCTTGATATTGAAATGCCTGAAGAGAATGGGTTTAAGCTGTTCGATTATTTTGATATTTACAACTTCGAGGTAATTTTTACTACTGCCTATAAGCAATATGCCATAGATGCAATAAAATTTGCTGCATTGGATTATTTACTTAAACCCATTAATTATATTGATTTACGTGAAGTCCTTACCCGGCTGGAAAAAAAACAGAAAAGCTCTTCGAATACGGAACAAATAGAAGCCTTTTTAAGTACATTAAATAGTGATAATGGGAATTTTAATAAAATTGCTCTTCCCACACTGGATGGTTTTCAATTAGAAAAAGTAAACAATATAGTGTATTGCCAGGCCGAAGAGAGTTATACCAAAATTTTTACCAACCGGAACGAAGCTATTTTGGTAGCACGCAACTTAAAAAGTATTGAAGAAATGTTGCCCGAAGAGCTATTCTTCCGTATTCATAAATCTCACCTGGTAAATATGAACTATATTAAATCGTATAGTAAAACCGATGGGTATAAAATAAAACTTGATAATGGCATCGAGCTGGATGTGGCCACACGCCGAAACGAAGAATTCTTAAAAGCATTAACTAAAGACAAGCGACTGAAAAAAGAATGAGAAAAATAATCCTGATTAGTATTTTTAGTACGCTCTTATTTATCCAAAATACAGTAGGACAACATTTTTATACCCGTAATTACACTATCAATGATGAGTTGCCAGACAATACGATTAATACGATATACAAAGATAGCAAAGGTTTTTTGTGGATAGGTACCAATGCAGGAGCCGCAAGATTCGATGGCAATATTTTTGAAACTAAATCAACCATTGATGGACTTGCCGGAAATCAAGTTATCGCAATTACCGAAGATAATAACGGGAATTTATGGTTTGGATGCAACAAGGGTGGAATTACGAGTTATAACGGAACGGAGATTCATTCTTTTACTATAGATGACGGGCTTATTAGCAATAAAATAACAACGCTAAAATATTTTGAAGAATTTAACCTACTTTGCATTGGAACCGAAAATGGATTATCTGTATACGATGGAGAAGAATTTTTTTCTTTCCCCAAAAACTCAATTATTCCAAATCAACGATTTTATATTACTTCATTTTTAGCAACCAACCAATCTATTTATGTTTTTACCTACGACAAAGGTGTTTATGAACTAAACCTCAACAATAATGAACTTAACCATTTACCCGTTACTCATCCATTATTCTATAGCTCGGTTTCTGCCTCGCATATCACTAAAAAGAAAGACACATTAATTGGAATAAACCATGTTGGATTTAAGGGTGTGGGAAAAGAAAATGTTTTTATCAATGATACGTTAGGGAATATCGCTGATTTTATTGATGATGATGAAACTAATATTTGGATTGCAGTAAATAATCAATTTAAAAATACGGGAGGATTATATCAGTACAAAAACCAAAAATTAACTTATTACAATAAATGCTTAAATATCAAAACCCAAAATATATCAGCATTAGCGTATGATAAAAAAGAAAAAATATTGTGGATAGGTTCAGAAAATAATGGTTTATACATGTATCCTAAAAATAATTTTCTTTACTACCAACCTAAAGATTTTGAAATTAACAATTTTCCTGTAAATAATTTATTAGTTGATAATAATCATCATATATGGTTTGCAACATCCCAAAACGTGGTAGAAATTCTTCCGGATGAGACCTATAAAACATATCCGTTTGCTTTATTTGAAAAGGAATTTCATCAGTTTACTAAAAATGCGATAAAAATAAAGTATTATTACCTGAAAGATCCAACCGGATCGTATGAAAAATACCAACGTTTGATAAAAAAAGGGAAGTATCCTTATCCTAATCCTTACTTAGCGTATGAAAATAACCAAGAGATAATTATTCCTGCTGCCAGTTTATATAAACCTCTTAAATACGATGTTTTAATAAACAAAAAATTAAAAAATTTAAACACCATAAAAAAAGATCAAAAAGGGAACATTTGGATCGGGAGTAATGTCGGATTATTTAAAATCTCAAAAAATAAACAAACAATAAAATATTACGACCTTGAAGCCATTGATATATCGAATTTTGTATTTGGTCCGGACAATGAATTAATCGTGACAAGCTGGAATGATGTTTTTGTTTACCCCCATATTGAAAAAAACTTAAAAAGAAAAGTATATAATTATTTTGATGGCCTAGCCCCCGTAAATATTAAACGAATAAAAATACATGATGATAAAATATGGTTAATTAGTAGAGATCATGGGATTTTTCTTTATAACAAAGGAAACTTCCAATCGTTTTCCAATAAATCGCTAAAAATAAACTCTTTTAATGATGTATGTTTTGATAACACCGGGAATATTATTATAGGAGGTGAAAATGGTATAATATATATAGCAACTTTAAAAAATGATTCTATTTTTACTCAGTTTCATATTAGTAAAAAGAATGATTTACTGGGAACAAGTATTAGATGGCTAAATTGCACAAATGAAGGTTATTTAATTGCTGGCACAAACTCAGGAATTAACATTATTAATTTAAACTTACTGTATCAAAAAGGGCAAATATCGCTTAAAAAAATTGAACATATCCATGGATTTAAAGATTATTCAGGAGAAATATCTCTTATTCACGAAGGCAATATTTGGATTGGCACCCACAATTATTTAATAAAAGGGGCTATACATGATCTTTTAAAATCTACGGGTGGTAATTTTAATTTTTATTTTAAGACAATACAAGTAAATAATAAACCTTCAAATAGGTTAAATGATTCTATATTCTATGATCAAACGCTAACTCATAAACAAGAGTTCATTTTTCCTTCGCATAAAAATTCCATTGCTTTCAATTATGATATCATTCAATTTATGGATTATGATAATATTAAGTTTCGTTATATATTAGAAGGACTTTCCGAAGAATGGTCAGAAATTACCAACGAACGCCGCGCTGCTTTTCAGAATTTAAGCCCGGGGAATTACCGTTTTAGAGTTAAAGCTATTAATACAACTAATTTTAATAGTACAAAAGAGTTATCAGTAAATTTCAACATTAAACCTCCATTTTGGGCAAATTGGTGGTTTTACGTTCCTGCTACAATTTTTATGATATTCCTCATTTGGTTTATCATCTATTTAAGAACAAAACAGATAAAAAAACGCGAAAGAAATTTAGCCGAGATTTCAGAAAGAATTGCCGAATTTGAGATGAAAGCTTTGCGGGCACAAATGAACCCTCATTTTATTTTTAATGCCATTAATTCTATTCAGAATTATATGCTTGATAATGATATTGATGCTGCGCTAGGTTATTTATCGGATTTTGCCAAATTAATTCGAATAACCCTCGATAATGTAGTTAAGAAAAAAGTTACCCTCGAAGAAGAGTTAAACTATTTAAAATTTTACTTAAACTTAGAAAAAATGAGATTCGATAGGCATTTCGATACAGAAATTATTCTTCCGAATGAGTTTGAACAACGTAAAATTGAAATTCCGCCCATGTTAATCCAGCCGTTTGTAGAAAATGCCATTAAACATGGTTTTATTTATAAAAAAGAAGATGCTAAATTAAAACTTGAATTTAAAATCATTAATGATAATATACTACACTGCATTATAGAAGATAATGGTATTGGGAGACAAAAATCAAGAGAATTAAACCGAAAAAATAATAAATCACATCAATCAAAGGGTAGCTTTATTACCCAGGAACGATTAATGCTATTAAATAATTCGCAATCACGCAAAGGATATCATATAAATACCACAGACTTATATGATGATTATAATCTGCCTTGTGGCACAAGGGTTGAAATTACTATCCCAATATAAAAATGCAGTAGTGGTAAATAAAATCACTACTGCAAACAGTTTACCATAATACTAGGTATTATTTACTATCTAATAAATAAGGGATAAACTCTTTTCCCTCAACTTCTGCATATTTAAAGGAAGTGGCACCATTAAAAGCCACATTATTTAATCGAATAGGATCCAGGAATTTTGCATATTTAAAATCAGCAAAGTTATCGAATATGGAATTCTCAAAATTTACCCCATTAGAAAACTCAATATATTTAAAAATAGCTTCACCTCTAAATTTTGTATTGGAAAAATCAATATAATCAGATAATTCGGTATATTTAAAATAAGCGGATTCTTCAAAATTACAATTCTTAAAATTTACTTCTCCGCTAAATTTAGTGTACTTAAAATTTGCTAAATCATTAAATGTTGAATGTTCAAAAACAGTATATTCAGGGAATTTAGCATATTTAAAATTAGCTTCTTCCTTGAAAATAGTATTAGAGAAATTAACATCGGACGAAAAAACAGTATATTTAAATAAAGCTTCTTCTTCAAAAACATTGTCGGAAAATGCTGCTTTCTTGTTAAAATCAGAGTATTTTACCAAAAAATCATCCTTAAAGGTACACTTCTCAAAATATACATCATTATGGAAATAAGCAATATGTAACTCATCCTTATCATCATTTGGCCAATAACCAATTACTTTACCTTGAAATTCACATCGGACAAATTTTATTTCCGAACGAACATGATACTTATAAGTATGGTCATCATTACCCAAAAATTCCCAATCACTATCTTCTTCAACATCATTAATTAACCTAAAATCCAAATCACCAATGATAGTTGCATTTTGGTAGAAAATATCTTCTCCCTTATTTATTTTCGCAATTATTTCCTGCGCATCTACATTTACTTGTAAATAAGCAAACAAGGGTAAGACTGAAAAAATAATAGTTAGTATTCTGCTTTTCATAATTTAAAAATTTTATTGATTATATGATAAAGACGCATTTTATCTTTTCATGCTGCATAAATTATTTTTTTAACAGCTCATTTTCAATTTTATCTAATCTGCTTTCAATATTTTGTTGGTTTTTCTTTATATCTCTTACCGACTCCAATATTTCCATCTGAATAGGATTTTGTAAGGTAAGGTTACGCATTTCTTCGCTACGAATACCATATTTTGAGTCCCAGTAACCTAATAATAGAGCAAAAAAAATAAAAATTATAACTAATACAGGAATAGCAACATATACATGAGCAATTAAATATTTACCTACAGCCGTATTTTTAATGGCTTCCAAAAAAATTGTCACCATCATAAACAAATTAATATAGCTAATATACATCTTAGAGCGGTCGAGATAAACTTTCCAACGAATTAGTGATCTTTTATTAATTTTCATGTGTTTATTTTTTTAATTGTTTTAAAGGTCACATACCTGCCTGTCGGCAGACAGGTAATCGCAAAAGTAAAATAATCATTTTGTTTGGCATGTAAAAGTTTATTTCACTTATGCTTATTTCATAACATCTAATTTTTGAGTAAAGATAATAAAAACAAGCACTAGGTTTTTACATTAAAAAAAAGACATTGGAAAACAACAGGAAAAAGTAAATTTAATTTTTCTTACGGTATAATACCTGAATGTAACTTGCGTGATTAGCAGGCGTAAAAATTTGTATTAACTCCCAGCTTCTATCGTAATTTTGAATAGCTGTCCTCAGTCGGCTAATTCTGGCAAGCGATCGGGTAATTTCATCTGAGTCACCATTCAACTCATCTTCAACGTTCCAAGGGAAGGATTCGACCCGGAAATCATAGCTGATTTTCCGGTCACCCACTTTAAGGTGTAATTCGGCGATTTCATTTTCGCCAAATCCGGGAATGGGAATACATAGGTCTTTTAACATAATCAAGATCCTTTCTTTTGAATTAATAATTATTCATAGCGTAAGGCATTGGCCGAATTTGCTGATGCTGCCCTATAGGCAAGAACAATCACGGTTATAATGGCGATGATAAAAGCAATGCATGCTCCGGCAATAAACATCCAAATATGCATATCAATTTTATACGCAAAATTGTTGAGCCAGCCATTCATAAAATAATATGCTAATGGCCACGCAATAATATTTGCCAATAAAACCCATTTCGAAATATCGGCTAATAACATCCATAAAATCCGACTTACCGGTGTGCCAAGAACTTTGCGTATTCCGATCTCTTTGGTTCTTTTTATCACAGTATAGGATGTTAAAGCAAAAATTCCTAACATGGCAATAATAATAGCCAGCACCGAACCAAACAGGTTTAATTTATTGCTGCGTTGTTCTTCCTTGTAAAGATTATCAAATCTATCATCCATAAAATAGTAGCGAAATTCGTAACCTGTATTATACTGATTAATAACCTTTTCGATGGCAGCTATGGTTTAATTTAATTTTTCGCCGCTTACTTTTACGGAAATATAAGATATGTAATCACGATATTTCGTTAATACCAAAGGTTCAATTTCCTGATGAAAGGAGTTAAAGTGAAAATCCTTCACAACACCCACAATTTCACCTTCGACTTTCCAAACAAAGATTTTCTTACCCACAGGATTTTTTAAGCCTAACTTTCGTGCAGCTGTTTGATTAATAATAACAGAAAAAGTGTCGGTTCTGAATTTGGAGTCAAAATCCCGACCTTCGATAATCTCCATCCCAAAAGTTTCGATAAAATCATCCTGCACAGCCATTTCATTGATTACAATTGAGTTGTCGGGATGATCTCCTTTTTTATATGCATTCTGCACCATATGATACGTTGGAATATTCTCTGAACCACAAGCAGAAATAACCTGAGGTAAATTTTCCAGTTCTGATTTAATTAGCTGTAAATCATTATAGATTCCGGGTTTAAGATTATTAATCACCAATACATGTTCTTTATCAAATCCTAAATCTTTGCTTTTAACATAATTCATTTGCAGATTCATTATCAATAAGGAGATAATTAAAAAGATGGCTATGGAAAACTGAAAAATTACCAATCCTTTTTTCAAGTATTCGTTACCTCGTCCTTTTTGGGTAATCCCTTTAAGAATTCGTACAGGATTAAATTTTGAAAGATAAACAGCAGGATAAGCTCCGGCGATTAAACCAATGATAACGGATAAGATAATAAACAATCCGATTAATTTAACATTGGTATAATTTAATACCAGTTCTCTGTTTACAAGGTTAATGAATGAATCGAGAAATATTTCGACAATTAGTAAACCAACCAATAAAGAAATAAAAGATACAATTACCGCCTCGCCTAAAAATTGTTTAACAATATTTTTGCGCTGTGCTCCAATAACTTTTCGCAATCCAATTTCTTTTGAGCGGGTTTCGGATCTTGCCGTTACTAAATTTATAAAATTTATTATGGCAATAACAATGATAAAAAAAGCTAAAAAAGAGTAGATATAAATGTTCCGGATATTTCCCTGTGGAGCTATTTCCCAGTTATAATCGGAATATAAATGAATTTTACTCATTTTTTGTATTTTGGTATCAATCTGAAAAGCCCTATCCATCCCTTCATCCTTAAAGCGTTTAGAGATGTTCTCATTACTTTCTGCAACAACTTTTGCTTTCCAGGTTTCGTCTTTCGCTTTTGTGTCGACAACAAAATAGGTATAAAAACCAAACCCCCGGTTCCCATAATATCGTTCAAGCTGATTAATAGAAGTAAACGATGTGATAAAATCAAACGAAAAATGCGAATTAGCCGGGATATCTTCAATAAGACATTTTACAGTAAATTCTATGCCATTTAATTCAAATTGTTGATTGATTGGATTGCTATCGCCAAAATATCTTTTGGCTGTACTTTTTGTAATTACAATATTTTTAGGATTATATAAAGCCTCTTTACAATCTCCCGAGATTACTGGGAAAGAAAATACATCAAAAAAAGTACTGTCAACATAAAAAAACTGCTGACTGCTAAAAACTTTATTTTCTATGGTTACATTGGCTTCTCTTTTATCTAATTTACAGGCAGTAACAACCTCAGGTATTTTTGTTTGAACAACCTCAGCAGCATTAGCCAATGCAACAGGAACTACCATCGGTTCAGCATCACCTTGTTGTACAGATGAAATGATACGGTATGTGTTTTCATACTTATCATGGAATTTATCATAACTTAACTCGTGCTGCACATATAACAAAAGCATTATAGTTGCAGCGATACCTGTTGCCAGGCCCAAAATATTAATCACTGAAAAAAACTTTTGCGAGATTAAATTTCGTATCGCTATTTTAACATAGTTTTTAAACATAAATAAACTCCTTTTTATAATTCTTACAAATTAAAACCAACTTGCATGCCCATCAATACATAACTCTACATATCAATATATTACACCAAAGTCCATGAACAAATTCTATCGTAATTTCGTTCGTAACCGTTCAAACAATGTACGCTTACGCACACTTGTTTTTTTAATCCATATGCTAAATTGTGCAAAGCGAAAAAGAATCGTAGAATATCTATAAACATAATTATCAAAAAAGATACTTTAAACAAAAAAGCTGTATCTGAAAAAACAGAAACAGCTAATGTAAAAATTCTAAAGCATGATATTCGGTATTTTAATAATGAACTTTGTACCAGTCATCCTAAAAAATAATTATTCACATGCAAGCACCTCTGCCGGATTAGAATTGGCTGTTTTTAAAGCCTGAAAAGAAACAGTTATTATAGCTACCGTTAAGCTTAACAAAGCAGCAAGTGCAAAGGGAATAACATTCAGTTCAATATGATAGGCAAAATTTTGCAGCCAGGTATTAAGCCCCCACCATGCCAAAGGCCAGGCAAGCAAATTACCAAGAGCAACCCAAATTAAAAATTGCCCCAGAAACTTTTTCACAACTTGTGTTGCAGAACTGCCCAGAACCTTCCGAATACTCATCTCTTTCTGTCGCTGCACTGCCATGTAAGAAGAAAGGCCAAACAAACCCAGGCTGGCAATAAGGACTGTAACTAAAGCAAAGTAGCTAAAAATAGTTTGCATTTTCTGTTCCTGCAGATACTGCTCATTAAAACCAGTATCTAAGAATTCGTATTCGTAAGGATAATCCGTGGGAAAACCGGTCCATACCTTCTTTACATGTTCCATAGCTGATTGAATCTGTTTTGCGTCCAGCTTTACGGCAAAGAATCGCATTCTTTCCGGCTTATTCATAAAAACAAGCGGTTCTATCTTTTGGTGAAGAGACGTGTAATTGAAATCCTTAACCACACCTACAATTTCACCATCTACGCCTAAACCACAAGCTACATGCTGGCCTATAGGGTTCTTCCCAAAAACCTTTTTCGCAGCTTCATTAATAACAAAACTGGTGTTAGGATCAGAAGGAAAATCCAGTGAAAAGAACCGTCCCTCAACAACTTCGAGATCTAACATATCTTCAAAATCATGATCCACCTGGTAGAAATTCACCATTTCCTGCTCCCATTTTCCATCTCTGTCGATATAATAAGTTAATCTTCCATGATGGTATCCCGGAAGGTCATTTGTTGTTATTGCTTCCAACACACCAGGATGGTCGGTCAATTCTTTCTTAATTGCCTCTCGTTGGGCAATAATATGAGGTTGAGATGCGTAGCGGATAACCATCGTTTGCTCTCCTGCAAAACCCAGGTTACGGCTTTTTAAATAGCGCATTTGCATAAAAACAACGAGCGTAGCTACAATCATCCCGACAGATATAGCAAATTGAAGTACCACCAGCGCTTTTCTATAAAATCCGGAACTTATGCTCTTACCTCTGCTCTTACTCGAATTGCCAAATTGTTGTTTTACCATAGAAACAGGATGAAAACCTGATAAAACAAAAGCAGGGAAAATACCACTCAACAAACCAATAAAAATAACAGTGATAACAATAATCAGACACTGCAATCGACCCGTTCCGGTCTGAAGTAACTGAAGAAGGTCAATATTTTTATCCGTTAGATTGTTAAATACCGGACTTAACAGTTCCACCAGAATTAAGCTGATAAGCATTGCAAGCAGGGCAATGATAACAGACTCACCCAGGAATTGGAATATAAGTTGCTTCCTTTTTGCGCCTACAAGTTTTCTCACGCCTACCTCTTTTGAACGCTGAATAGCTCGTGCGGTAGCCAGGTTAATATAATTAATGGCTGCTATCAACAAGATAAATGCACAAACAAAACTAAAGATATAGATATACCGCTTATCCGTATTCCCTTTTACATCATAATCATAATCTGTTTGAAAATGAATTGAAGGGAGCGCTTGCAATTTAAAATCAAGTGTTAACGTAAGTTCATGCAATTCTCTCCAGGGTTGAATTGTTTTCTCAATCCAGGCTGGCAGCTTCGACTGAAAATCAGAAATACTGCCGGGGCTTTTAAACTTTAAATAGGTATAACCAAAAAGGCGTGTCCAATCCCTGTTGTAAGCATCTTGAGCAGCCTGGGATATAGCACTAACAGGAAGAAGCACTTGTGGTTTTAAATGCGATTCACCACTGGTTTCTTTATAAACAGCACTCACCATATAAGAGATAGTATCCAGATATAAACTTTGCCCTGCGGCGTTTTCGTTGGGAAAAAATTTCTCTTTTACCTCTTGCGATATGGCAATTTTATCGGGGGCATCCAGGGCAGAGGCAGCGCTACCTTCCAAAAATTCATGAGGAAAAAATTGAAAATAATTTGCATCGGCATAATGAATATCATCCACCATAAATTTTGTTTCTTCCAATCGTATAAGTTGGGATCTGCCGAAGCCAAGTCTTGTAGCCGCTTCTATCTCCGGGAAATAATCCACAAATGAAGGACCCAAAGGGAAAGGTGAAACGGCAAAATCGGTGTATCTATCACCATAATCTACCGATTCAGATACCCGATAGATCTTGTCAGCATCAGCCCAATGCTTATCAAAATTTAATTCTGTCTGTATATATAAAAAAATAAAAATAAAGGAGGCAAAACCAATGGACAGGCCTCCAATATTTATAAACGAGGCTTGCCTGTGTTTGATAAGCCCCCTTATTGCAATGCGAAAATAATTTTTAAACATAATTGTTATATCTTAGTTTTGCATAATTTTCCCAAGACCTGAAACATTCGTGGTAATACTGGCCGGACTTCCTGAGTATTCAATTAATCCAAGGCCTGAAACAGATGCTTTTAAAATTTTTGTAGCATGCACTTCTCCTTTTCCTACTCCACTAAAATCAACACGTGTTGCTTCTGTAATAAAATCCTCAGCATCGAGGGTAGCCGTTCCGGATACCTTCCAAACAGCCAGAGAAGCTTTACCCCTAATATCAATATCGGCTACTCCGCTTAAATCAGCCATCAGTTTATTGCATTCCAATTCCATATTGATATTTGCAACGCCGCCAACAAGAATTCTGAGCTTATCCGCATAAATTTTCTTATTGGCATAGAGATTCACTGCAGCTGCTACCTGAAAGCTCTCAATATCCTTAACAGTCAGGGAAATGTCTACATCATCTTTCCGTTTTTTCCATCCTTTCCTGTCAGATGTAATGCGCAATGTTCCATTGCTAACCTCCACGTCAATCTCTTCCAGTAACTGCTCTTCTGCTTCCATTACCAGTTTTGTTTCTTCGGACTGAATCAAATCAACCTCACAGGCAATATTTATATACACTTTTGTAAAACCTTCAATAGGAATCTCTTTTGAGACATCCTGTGCAGTTGTAGGTGCAACTGAGAACAAAATAAAGAAGGCTCCTATAAGGGAACCAATCCGGATAGTTTTCATGTTTTCCATCACCTTCATCATTATATTCTTTAGGTAAAAAAAGACAGAAGTAAACTAATTGGGGATCTTATATACTCAAAAAACGGGAAAGTATAGAGGGAATTACTTCTGCCTTTTTTTTATCCGTATGCTTATAATACTTTCTTAATATTTTCGGTAACTATATGGCCATCGAATAACTGAACAATACGATGTGCTTTTTCGGCATCCGATGGAGAGTGAGTTACCATAACGATGGTTGTTCCATCATTATTTAACTGTGTTAACAGATTCATCACTTCTTCGCCATTTGCCGAGTCTAAATTACCGGTAGGCTCATCGGCCAATATTAATTTTGGATTGGTAACTACAGCGCGCGAAATAGCAACTCTTTGCTGCTGACCACCGGATAATTGCTGTGGAAAGTGCTTTTTACGATGCGACATTTTCATTCGCTCTAATACAGCTTCAACCTTCTCCTTGCGCTCAGATGATGGCATATTCAGATACAACAAAGGCAATTCCACATTTTCGTAAACAGTCAATTCGTCAATCAGATTAAAACTCTGAAAAACAAAACCGATATTTGATTTTCGAAGGTTTGTCCTTTGTCTTTCAGTATAACCTGATACTTCCTGATCTAGAAAATATAATTCACCTGATGTAGGATTATCTAGTAATCCAATAATATTAAGCAATGTAGATTTACCACATCCAGAGGGTCCCATAATGGCTACAAATTCTCCATTATCAATATTTAAATTCACTTTATTCAGAGCCGTTGTTTCTACTTCATCCGTTCTGAAAACTTTTACTAGATCGTTTGTTTTAATCATGACTTTAAAAATTTAATTATTGTATTTTCATTTTTTATTTATTTCAAAATAATTTTATCTACATTATTAAAGTTATCGTAACTTGATACAATCACTTTCTCTCCGGGATTTAATCCTTCAAGCACTTCATAATATTTTGGATTCTGGCGTCCGATAGATATTTCACGCTTAACGGCCATTTCTCCTGATGGGCCGACAACATATACCCATTGTCCTCCAGTGCTTTGATAGAATCCCCCACGAGGTATTAATACTGCTTGTTTCGATTCTCCCAACTCCAGTTTTATTCTAAATGTTTGGCCAATTCTTATCTGCTCTGGTTTTTCAGAAACAAACTCCATATCAACCGCAAATCGGCCGGCATTTACTTCCGGATAAACTTTTACAATTTTTAAATTATACTTTGAGCCGGCAAAATCGAAACTTCCTGGTAAGCCTGTTACAACCCTGGCAATATAATGCTCATCAATTTCTACTCTTAGTTTATAATCATCTAAAATATTAATAGTGCCAATACGCGTGCCATATCCAATAACTTCTCCTATTTCAGGGTTTAATGTAGCCAACTCATCATCACAAGTTGCTCTTACATTTAAATTTTCCATTCGTCCCTGAATAATTTTCAGGTTTTCTTGCATATTCCTAATCTGCTGATCCATTGCTTTAAGCTGAACGTGCCTGTAAATTGAATCGTTTTTAAGCGCTTCTTTAAACAACTGAAATTGCTTCCTGGTAGCTTCATATTTTTCTAAAGATTGGTCAAATTCTTCTTTAGAGATATGCTCATCATCGTATAATTTTTTATTATACTCATACTACCGTTTGTACATCTTAAGCTGACGCTCCGTTTCAATCAGGGTTTGTTGCCTGTTAATACGCTGCAATTCAAGATTAATCTTCGTATTTTCAAATTCATTAATCGATCGGGAAACAGAAGCTTCGTTATTCGAAATTTCTAGTATTAAGTTTGTATTACTTAATTTAAGGATTACATCACCTTCCTCAACCATATTTCCTTCATCAATAAGAATTTCTTCTACCCTTCCACCCTCAATGGCATCGAGATATACTGTACTGATGGGTTCCACGGTACCTATAACGGCAATGTAATTTTTAAACTCATCTTCAACAATTGACTCAATGGTAATTTTATCTTTTTCAACATTTAATTTTGAGCTTTTATCACCAAAAAAGATATTATAAGAAATCAATAAAATAAAAAATACTCCTATGGTTATCCAAATTGTTTTTTTGTTCAACCACTTATGCTTTTTTCAATTACTCTATCCATTATATCAAAATTTTAAATTATTCACATTCTGTTTTCAAGTAAACATTTATTATGCCAAAACCTATAAAACCCTGATTTAAAGCTTATTTGCAGAAACATTAATAATATGATTTTTAAAACTGTTCGATTCCGAAACAAGAAGGGTACGATATCGAACACATCAAAAAAATATACAGGTTAATCCATATGTTGTTACTTTCTACTGATGGATAGTTTATAACTGATGAAAGAATCGAAAATCTTTAGTTGTTTTTAAAATTTAGTTAAACAAATAACAATAATGATACGAACAAATTCTACTTATTTTCTTTGAAAATATATTGTATATTTACCTTTGCAATTCAAAGTAAAAAAATTGGTAAAATACTGGCTATTGATGATAATGAAGATATTTTATTTGCACTTAAACTTTTATTAAAAAATCATGTTGAGCTAATCCAAACTGAAACAGATCCCTCCGTTATTCCTGAATTGTTGCACGAAAATGTGTATGATGTTATCCTTTTGGACATGAACTTTACGCAGGATGCTATAAGTGGGCAGGAAGGCTTTAACTGGCTCGAGAAAATTATGGAGATTGATCCTGATGCAGTTGTAGTATTTATTACCGCTTATGGCGATGCCGAAAAAGCCGTAAAAGCAATAAAATCAGGAGCTACTGACTTTATTTTAAAACCCTGGCAAAATGAAAAATTACTCGCCACCATTTCATCGGCCATAAAACTACGCCGCTCAAAAAACGAAGCTACGGATTTACGAAAAAAACAAAAAGAAATTAGCGCTATTCAAGACCAGCCTTTTCATGAATTTATTGGTAATTCGCCCGAAATGCAACAAGTTTTTTCTACCATAAAAAAAGTAGCAAAAACCGATGCCAATGTATTAATATTAGGTGAGAATGGTACAGGGAAAGAATTGGTAGCACGTGCCCTTCATCGTAACTCATTACGTAAAGACGAAGTATTTATTAATGTAGATTTAGGATCAATTGCCGAAACCCTTTTCGAAAGCGAATTATTTGGTTATGTTAAAGGAGCCTTTACCGATGCCAAGAAGGATAAACCCGGCCGATTTGAGATTGCATCTGGTGGCACCTTATTCTTAGATGAAATTGGGAACCTATCTTTACCAATGCAAGCTAAATTATTAACTGTACTCGAACGCCGTGAGATAACACGCGTAGGAGCTACAAAATCGAAACCCATAGATGTTAGGCTTATTTGCGCCACAAATAACGATATACACCAAATGGTTGATGAGGAATTTTTCAGGCAAGATCTTTTATATCGTATCAATACCGTTGAAATAAATCTCCCGCCTTTACGGGAAAGAGTTACAGATATTCCTTTATTAGCCGAACATTTCATTGGAGTATATTCTAAGAAATATCGTAAAAAAATTAAAGGAATTAACGCCGAAGCCATGAAAAAATTATCGCAATATCAATGGCCAGGCAATGTTCGTGAACTTCAACATGCCATTGAAAGGGCTATTATCATGAGTGATTCGGACACATTACAACCTGATGATTTTATTCTCTCCTCCAGAAAAGATAAAGTTGGAGAACTTGAACTTGACACGTATAATCTCGACGACATTGAAAAAACAGTGATTGAAAAAGTGCTGAAACAAAATCAAGGCAATGTATCTCAAGCTGCCAATATGCTTGGGTTAACGCGAACATCATTATATCGAAGAATGGAAAAATATGGTCTTTAGGAATTTTAGATTTGTAACTATATTCAGAATATTGTTGTTAACAGCAACAATATTTCTTTTTTTTCTATACCATCACCCTTGAATATTTTATTACTCCTTTTTTAGTGGGGTTGATTATTATATTTCAAATCTATCTACTATTTAAATATATTGATAAAACCAACCGCGACCTGGCCGGATTTTTAGAATCCATTCGGTTTTCAGAGTTTACACGCTCTTTTAAAATCGAAGGACTCGGCTCATCTTTCGATGAGTTAAACAAAGCGTTTAATGATGTTATCCATGATTTCCAAAAAGTACGTTCAGAAAAAGAAGAGCAGTACCAATATTTACAGGTTTTAGTTAAAAATATTGATGTAAGTATTATCACCTACCAGCGCGACGGAAAGGTAGATATGGTAAATAATGCATTTAAAAAATTGTTTCAAATTGCAACCATCAAAAATATTAAAAATTTAACTCCTATCAGCTCTGAGTTGGTAAATACACTATTAAATTTTGAACCAGGGAAAAACTGCCTGGTAAAAGTACAGGAAGAAGATGATATTCTACAGCTTAGCATTTCGGGAACCGAATTTAAAATACACCATAAAAGTATTCTGCTGGTTACTATTAAAAACATACAAAGTGTATTGGAAGATCAAGAGACGGAAAGCTGGCAAAAATTAATCCGTGTGTTAACCCACGAGATCATGAATTCAATTACCCCCATATCATCCATCACATCTACCCTGGATTTAATGTTTAAAGATGCAGAGAGAAATAAATCCATTCCGGATATGGAAACCATAGAAGAAGTACATATGGCCATAAAAACCATCCATAAACGAAGTAACGAATTATTGCATTTTGTGAATACTTACCGTAACTTAACTAAAATACCTAAGCCTAATTTTAGGATTGCGGGTGTTAAAGAACTCTTTGATGATATAAAACCGCTTATGCTTGACGAAATTGGTGAAAAGCCAATAAAGCTGGAAATGACCGTAGAGCCTGAATCCCTGGAATTTTATGCAGATACAAAACTTATTGAGCAGGTATTGATTAACCTTATTAAAAATGCAATCCATGCCATGGAAAACCGGGAAAATGGAAAGATTATTGTTCGAGGTTTCTTAAATAAACGAAACCGGGTAACTATTCAGGTTATCGATAATGGACAGGGAATTTTAAAAGAGGTGCTTGATAAAATATTTATTCCTTTCTTTACTACCAAACCAAAAGGTTCCGGTATTGGCCTAAGCCTTTCGAAACAAATTATGCGGTTGCATGGAGGTTCTATTGCTGCTAACTCTAAGCCAGATGAAGGCACTACCTTTATTCTAACTTTTTAACAACAATGGTAAATTTGTAATTCGTAATTTGTTTATTGGTAAAATTGTGCTTTAATATCTTTTTACTTGTTTCTTTTTACTTGTTTCTTTTTACTTGTTTCTTTTTACTTGTTTCTTTTTACTTGTTTCTTGTGTCTTGATGCTTAATATCTGATACTCAAACCTTTAATCCATCATCCATTCAAAATTACAGCTTAATTCCTTTTTCAAATTCTTTGGCAATATAAATAGCCATTTTCAGAAAGTCATATCCATCCTGACGGTTTGAAAGAATCAATACGGTCAGATCATGATTAGGCAAATGCAAATACATATTTGTATATCCATTCCCTGAACCACCATGCCACCAATACCTTTCATCATTGCGTTTCATAATAACCAAACCATTTCCGTAATAACTTGGGATTTGTTCACCATTATTTAATTTGCCCCGGCTAAAAAAGTTGGTAAGATGATTACAATCTAAAAGCCGATCGGTATATAATGCTTTATCCCATTTGGCAAAATCTTCGGAGGTCATGTAAATTCCATGCTCCCCATAAATCATATTTTGCTCATTAGTAACCCTATATTGATCATCTTCCTTAAAGTGTCCGGCAGCAATATCAGTATATGCATCCAAATCTTCACTAAAAAATGCCTGATCGGTTTTTATCTTTTTAAAAATCCGTTTGGTCATATATTCTTTGTATGATTTCCCGGAGACCTCCTCAATAATTCGAACAAGCAATGGATAATCCGCATTTGAGTATCTCCATTCTTCTCCGGGAACAAATTTTGTTTCTTTTTGAATTTTTAGAAAATCCAATACCGCCTGGTTTGTTTTTATTTTGTCCGGTTCAAATTCAGGTAATCCTGAGGTATGGTGGATAAGATGTTTTATCATTATTTCTTGTCCATAGGCCGGAAAATCAGAAAAGATTTCTGTTATGGGTTGGTTCAGGCTTAGCTTATTTTTTTCGGCCAGTTGAAAAATAGCCATAGCCGTAAACATCTTAGACAAATTAGCCAGATTAAATGCTTCCTTATTTTTTAAAATCTTATCTTGCTCCACATTGGATAACCCATACGCTTTATTGAACACCATATCTCCTTTTTTCATAACAGCAACCACAGCTCCCGGATTATTACCGGAGAAGTATTGTAAATATTTATCGATATTTTTTTCAATACTATCGATAGTATAATTGGTCTGTGCGAAACTTATCTGAGCCGATATTATGAAACCTAAAACAAAAAATAATCCTACTATTTTCTTCATTATTTTACACTATTTGGAATTCGATTTACAATACATATTTAACATCTCCTGAGCTTCTTCTACCCCAAGCTCCAACGCTTTTTGAAAGTCATTACAGCCATCAGTATAATTATTCAGGTTAATTTTAGATTTTCCCCGATTTAAGTATGCCGTTCCGTCATCAGGCTCCATTTTAATATATTGATCATAATCGGCAATGGCCTCTTCGTGCTTTTTCAGGATTCCTAAAGAAACCGCACGTCCTAAATAAGCCTGAGCATGATTTTTGTTGTATTGAATCGCCCGATCAAAATCTGTGATGGATGCTTCATATTTTTGCTGCATGGCTTTAGCCACTCCCCTTAAATAATAAGCATCAGCATAATCCGTTTTTAAATTCACGGCCTGAGTAAAAGCATGTATTGCTTTATCAGGATCAGACAAATGCAAATACACCAGGCCCTTGCGATGATAGCTTTCGACATTGGTTTTATCTAATGCAATAGCCTGGTTAAAATCAATTAATGCATCCTGATAATCTCCCAATCCGGCTTTCGCATTCCCCCTTTTCTGATACGACCGGGCATCCTTTGGGTTAATTTCAATAGCCCGGTTAAAATCGGCTAAAGCTCCGTGATAATCCTGAATCTGCAATTTAAAATAACCTCGTTGATAGTAAGCATCCTGGTTATTTTGATCTAACTCAATAATGGCATCATAATCGGCAATGGCACCGCTATAATCTTTTTTACCAACTCTGTATTTTACTCTACGCTGATAAGCATCCAGGTTATCTTTATCTAATTCTAGTGCTTTATTAAAATCTTGTACCGAGGCTTCCAGGTTATCTAAATTAGCCCATACTATTCCTCGCTGGTGGTATGCTTCAGCATATAAAGAATCCTTTTCGATTACCTGGTTTAAATCCTTTAATGCTTCCTGGAAATTCTTAAGATTTGATTTTGTATAACCTAAAAAATAAAACAGGTCGGTTGTTGTATCCACCGATTCGGCTTTTTTAAAATCCTGTAAAGCATTTTGGTAATCTTCATTTTTCAGATATACCAGCCCGCGTCCAAACCAGGCACTAAAATTTATGGAATCCAATGCCAGTACTTTATTATAATCATTAATCGCAGCTTCTTTATTTTCTAACTGGTAAAAAACATTGGCCCGGGCTATTAAGGCAGGTATATTTTTTTTATCCCATTGAATAGATGTATTGAAATGTTCTAGCGCTTTTTTATAGTTTAATGAATCGCTATAAGTAAGCCCTTGCTGGTAATTATTTTTTACGATAATGGGCTTAATGATAAAAAATGCAGAAATAAGTAAGGCTACTATAATTATTGCTATAAACAGTTTCTTCATAATGATTTACTTTTAAAGATTATGTTTACTAAAATACGCATTTTAGCTTTATAATGTTTAATAAATTGGATGATTTATTTAATAGATCGCCGGCTTCCAGCCGGTATTACAAGAAGGATCACCGGCTTCCAGCCGGTAGTTGTGGAATATAAGAATCTATTTCAAAACATTTATTAAATGTAAAACGACAAGAGATTAAAAATAATGGTTCTGTCTATATTATCGAAAATACCGCCTAAGATGGCGGTGATCCAAAAGGATCTCTGGCAGTCCCGAAAGTTTTCGGAAGCCGGTAAAAGTAACCACTATTTATTTATTGTTTATTATTCAATAAATTCAGAACAACAATAGGTAAAAAAGTATTCTTTCCAATAATTTACAATACCAGCTTTTACTGGATTATTTATCGTATATTCAATTTTTTTTGTCAAATCATTTCTGTCTCTCACAATACGATCAAAATATTCACGCTGCCAGAATCTACCTTGTCTTTTTAATGCATCATTACATTGATTAGCTGTATATGATTTTAATGAGTGCATGATATTATGTAATGGTTTATCTAATTTATATACAATAAAATGTACATGATTACTATACAAAAGCATATTAACTTAAATACTTTATGGTCTAAATAATGGAAACTATCAGCTACAATTTGAGCTACGTGATGATTTTGCAACCAATGAGGTCCAAATTCTCCATCATCTAAAATATCGTTAATTTGATTGTAATAATTCTCAAAAGCCTCTTTTTTTATTTTATGGTTGTGATGTAAATTATGTATTCCCTCCTTAAAATTATCTCTTAATAGCTCTAAAATATGTAAAGGTAATGCTCCTTTAAGATTAAAGGTAACAAAATAAACAGCATCTTTTGGCTGTATGTGAGGCAACTTTCTTCTATATTCTTCTGGAACTTGATGTTTGGACATTTTTAGTATAAAACTACTATTTTTTTCCAAATTATGTAAATTCAGGTGTAGAATTAATAATAGTTAATACCGGCAGTTTCGAAAACTTTCGGGAGCCGGTGATCCAGCTGGAATGCCGGTTTCAGGCAGCTAAAATGGATCGCCGGCTTCCAGCCGGTATTACAAAAAAGATCGCCGGCTTCCAGCCGGTTCATGCATAATATTAAAACTAAATCAAAACGATTATGGAATGAAAAACGAACAGAGACCCAATTGAACTGTTCTATCATGTATTTATAAAATACCGCCAGGGATGGCGGTGATCCTTCAAAATTCTTTAGAAACGATTTAGCCAACGGTAACGTCTTGCATTATCACCAAACTTTAATCCAAGGACAATTTCGTGAGAGCCGTAGCTTATTCGTTGAATATCATTTAACGAATAATCGAAAGCGTAGCCAATGTTAATCTTATCTACCCGAATACCAATCATGGTAACAAAAGCATTTCCGGTACGATAAGAGAATCCAAGCCAGTAGTCTCTTTTATAATAACCTAGTAAGGATATATCAGCCTGTAAATTAAAGACTTCTGTGGTTTTAAGTAATATGGAAGGTTCAATCTCAAAATCATTTTCCATATCGTATCGATAACCGGTCATAAAATAATAATTCCGGATTTGTTGGTAATCGGCAAAACTATTATCCTGCCCAAATTTAAGGGCAGCCTGAAATAAATTTTTCGCCGAAACACCCACATAAAAAGGTTGATAAGAATAAAAAATACCAAAACTACCATCGGGAATAAACATACTCTCCCTTGCCTGACTTACTAGTGGATCAAAATCATCAGCAGTGGTAAGATCTTTGGTATTTACCCTAAATTGATAAGCCGAAAGCGATAAACCTAACGACAATTGTCCATTATTAATAAAAATGTGATAGGCATAGGTTAATTCAGCTCCTGTTTTGCCAATGGGTCCATTTTGATCATTGTATACATAAGCACCTAACCCAACTCTTCCACTGGGTCGTCTTTTACGTATTCTTTTTCTAACCGATCGGGCTTTGGCAACATAGCTTGTTTTTAATATTCGTGTTTGCCCGCTGATGGACTGTGTACTGGGCGCATTTTCGAATCCCAACCACTGTTGCCGGGCAGAAAAATCAAAAGAGGTAAATCCTTCACTGCCTGCAAAGGCAGGGTTAACCAGGAATTTATTGTTCATATACTGACTGTAGGAGAAATCGTGTTGTCCAAATACAGCGAGTGTATTCAGCAAAACAACAATGGATAATATTACTATTTTTTTCATCATGCTTATAAAAATTCTTTCCTACTAAGTTACAAACATTTAACGAATAATGGTTATATGACCCACTTTTGGTGTTTCTCCATTATGCAAGTCAATTACGTAATAATAGGCATCCATAGGTAATTTCTTACCCTTTTCATCGGTACCATCCCAATGTTTATCGGATGAATATCCTTTAGAATGGAATACCCGTTCGCCCCAACGATTATAAACATCAACAGTAACATCTGGAAAGCAAAATAAGAAATCAATTTTCCAAACATCGTTATGCCCGTCGTTGTTAGGTGTAAAAGCAGTTGGGATTGTAAATTCACCAAATTCAACATACACGGTATCTGCACCCACACAACCATATTCACTGGTTACTTTAACCCAAATTTCCTGGGTTTCTAATTGAGTATATGCCGTATAGGTTGAAGCATTGCTACCATCAAACCAATCGTAGAACGTACCATACTCACTCACATCAAAGGTAATTTGCTGATCGTCGGCAGTAAGTGTGGTGTCATGCCCTAAATCAACATCCGGTAACGGATGAACAATTAAACCTGCGGTATCGGATGATACACATCCATACTCATCGACAACACGTACCCAGTAATCGCCCTCTTCGGAGGTAATAAAAGTTTCTCCGGAGCTTCCGTCCTGCCACAGGTAAGAGGAAACATCATCTGCCGAAGCAAAAAATTCATACGTTTCACCCGCACAAACTTCTCCATCCCCACCTAAGTCAACAAAAGGCGACGAAACCAGCAGTTGCTGAGAATATGGCTCGCCTTCGCAACCATACAAGTTGGTTTCAGTAACTGTAATGGTTCTCATCCCATCAACCGATGTCCATTGAATATCCACTGAATCGTTATAATTATTAATAATGGTGCCTCCTGTAACTTCCCAGAAAAACACAGAATTGCCGTTATCGCCTACCACACCGCAGCGAACTGTTTCGCCACCACAGGCTACCGGCAAATCAGATTGAGTATAACCTTTTAATCCTAATCCTAACATTAGAATAACTAAAAATGATAATCTGTTATGATATTTTTTCAAAGGATTAAATTTATTGTTATGCTTTTTATTTTATTTCAATGCCTGTCCGAATAACTTCATCCAGGAAATTTGCATCATCGTATTTTTTTTCAATAATGATCGGTTCAATTCGATCATCAATTTGCCTTCTCAATTTCCACAGTAAAGGATTAATCGCAAAAAAATCGCCATCGACCTGATCAACAATAACCGCCACATCAATATCACTATCTTCTGTGTGGTTATCTTTAGCATACGAACCAAAAAGATATACCGAGTGCATATTGAAATGATTTTTCAATAATGCTTTATAAGCTTTAACTTTTTCTATAACCTCGTTTTTATCCACGATTGAATCTCTTTTGTATGCTTAATTATTTCCATGCATTTTTGTTCGGTAAGGCTTTGCATTAACCTTTCATTATGCGATGGATACCTTGCTTCGATATTCAATGGTTCAATCTGATCGATAAAATCCTTCTGGCTTTCGGTAAAAAGATCGTAAAAATCTCCCTTTTTTGCCAGGTAGGATAAACTATGAGAGAATGGCGCTGTTTCTTATTTTACATGCGTATAATATGCTTTAAATATCTTTTCTATTGTCTGGTGGCACAGAAAGCCCACATACAGAAATCTTTTGCTATTGAGCATAGCTTCTGCCGTTTCCATGTCATAATCAGACAATTCAATCCAATATTTAATATTTTTTTGCATGTATGCTTTTTTTAAAGAACTAGCTTAGGAGAGTAAGCTCCTAAACCAGTTCAATTTTTTGAGTTATTTTGTGTTCACTTATAATTCTATCACTAATTAATACGCAAAATTATTAGGTATATGATAAATTGGTCCTGTTTCAGGAGTCGGAACGACAATCGCAACATAAGTTGTTTTTGCTCCAAAAGAATATGTAGTTAAGACATTACCATTAATAACATTACTAATATATTCTGATTTCTGACTTATTGCAGAGATTAGACCATCATCAGCAGCAACTGGTGCATCAGTTGCTTTTACAATAGTGTAAGTATACCTAGTAATCTTATTATTTTGCAAATCAAGAGCAGATGTATTAAAAGAATAAGAATAAGGAGATGCTGCACCTGTCAAATCATTCATTGTATTCAGTTTATTAGTTGTTGGATAGTCAACAAAATCTACAGTACTTGATACATTATTAACGGTAGGGCTACCACCTAGATCCGATAAATTATCAACAGTTTCTGTCACAGCAAATGCATAACCTGCAAGAGCAGAAGGTACATCTTCTGTAAATTCAATTGTTACAGAATTAGCAGCTTGGTTACCACAAGCTGTAGCTGGATCAGATGTTGTAATTTGAGCTGAAGGAGCATCTATAACATTTATTTTTTGACTTATACCACCACCAGTACAAGCAACAGCTGTGTTTGATTCCTCAACATCTACAGTATAAGGTGAGCCAGTAGTTGTAGGATTCGTAAATTCCACATAATTTGAACTTTGAGCAGTTCCACTTGTAACTGATGCTGTTCCAAGACCAGCATCAAATGTCCATGTCCATTCTACACCTGCACCAATTGTTCCATTGGTAGTATATTCTGGACTATAATTTGCATCTGGTATGACATAAAGACCAAAATCAGAACCAGCTGTCTGGTAAATATCTTCTAACTGATTCTCAGTGTAATTACCATCTTCGTACACCTGAGCAAAAGCTCCTGTAACCATAAACGCCATAACAAGCGTCATTACCATTTTAAAAAAGTTTGTTTTTTTCATAATCTCAAAATTTAAGTTTGTATTTAATTAAATGTTTAATTTTCAATAATTTTTATGTGTTATTATATTTATATATTATAGTAATTTAAGTCATTGTTTTATGGACTTATTTAATTTTTAATGTTTCATCATAGGCATTATTTTTTAATATTTTACAGTTTGTTAATTTTCTAAATATATTTAACGATTTTATAAACATCTTGTTTCTTTATTTAACCTTCCTTTGATTAATCCATTAAAAAAACGTGTAAATGTATTATTTTAAAGGATAAATGCCAAAAATATTCCGTTAACAAACAGTTACTATAGACGAATATAGTATTTTTTTTTGATAACTCGTTCTTATTTTCTGGCAATACCCTCATTTTTTGTTTCTCGCCATCCCGATAACTCCCGATAATCCCGATAACTATCGGGATCAGGACGGGGCGCAAATATAACACACGAGTTAACCCGTGTGTTTTTATCCCTGCCTGTACAGCGCACATTTTTAACTGCCGTTTAGGCAGTCCTGTGCGCTGAGTATATTACAGTAGACAAAAATGCTTCACTCTTTCAGCAGACAAGAATGTCTGCTGTACTTTTAACAATCCGTCTAGCCGATTAGAACGGCTTGACGGATACAATGAGCCTTTTGCAAGTTATAGTTATAAAAAACTATGAACTACCCTTATTCAGGAATTCACACCGTGACTTACCAAAATTTTTTTTTTAAACAGTAGCATTTTTTTTAAAACCAGGTTTGTTAATAAATCCGGATTTTTTTTTCATTTTATTCATCAGTCTCCGGCATTTACTCACTTTTTTTACCCTTGTCTCTCTGCCAGCCCAATGAGTTTTTCCAAAAAAACCGGCTAAAGCTGTTTATTTTTTCAACAGACAGGACTGCCACAGGTAGTTAAAAAAGTCTTCTGTACTTTTCAAAGAACGTTTTATGATTAGCAGATTTATCCTGCTAAAAATATTTTTAATTATTCCAATCGTTGGAAATATGGTAAACATCTCCAGAACCCGGGATTTTAAAAACTTTTACAGCTTCGCTCCCCAGGTTGGTATTGCTACAACCATTACTATCGGTAATAGTTGTAATGATAAAATTATAATCAGTATCGGGAGTCCCATCATCTACCCAATTCAGTGCCTTTTCATAAGTATATGGATCATCGGTAATACCAGATAAATCTTCACTATTTGTTCCATCAGTAATTGTAAAATCATAGGTGCCTGAACCAGCTGTAAAGTCAATTTCTAAACGCGTTGTTTCTCCATCGCATATTGTATCTACAAGGGGGTCAACTGTAATGGTTAATTGTGGCATCTCATTTACAGTTACATCAATTTCTCTTCGATCGCTATCACCACAACCATTGGTTGCAAATACATATAATGTTCCACTTGTAGCATTGTTTGCAAAATCAACCGTAACGCTATTTCCTGATCCAACAATTGTAGCTCCAGTACCAACATCATAACCCCAGGTATATGTAACCGAAGGATCATTAGGAACGGTATATTCTACATCTTCATCTCCCTGGCAAACAATTGCCGAACTCGTGGTAAAATCATCAGGTTGTTCGGGAAACAATGGAAATGCTATTACAACATCATCTGTAGAAAAACAGTCTCCATTGGTAATCGTCCATCGCAAGGTATAAGTCGTACCATTGGTTCCGTTAAACGTTGTGGTAGGGTTGGTTGGATCTACAAATGATCCTCCGGTACCACTTACCACACTCCACTGGCCTGTACCAACACCCGGTGTATTTCCATCCATAACCGCTGAAGTTCCCCCACAAATCGACTGATCATTGCCTGCATCAGCAGTAGTTGGAACCGTATATGTTGTAATTATTGCCGGATCAACAACCCCTGATTTAGGACTAACGGGCTCATTATAGGTAAAACTAATTAACTCATAAGTAGTACCAATGGCATCTGTTGGCAAGATATAAGGCAAATCAGCTGAAGTAATAGTAACAGAAGGCTGTAAAACACCCCCTTTTTCATAAGTTAACACATAATCCAAATCACTTGCATCCACACCGGTAAATGCAACAGGAATGCCTTCGTCGCCACAAACAGCTCCTGAAGGATTTAATCTTGCCCGTGGTTTGGTAACATTTACACAAGCGGTTGTAAAATCACTTGATCCACTCGCAGGAATAATAATTTCAGTTGATGTAGTTACGGTACCATTATTATAATCTCCACTTTGAGTAGAGGATATTTCTTCCCATTGTGTTGTTCCCGTGTTAAAACCTACAACACGCATATCACTCAAACCATTCTGTGTCATCAGCGGGGTTAAATCACTTTGTGGATCCCAATCCAATCCCACCTTAGCCTCATCTCCATCATTTGCTGTTATGGTCCAATATTCCTTAGAATTTACGTAAGTTAACGGACTTGCAAAATCAGTATAGGTTGGGTTTGGTGTAAAAAATTCGGCTGTCCAGGCAATGGTACCCAGACGAATGGATGATAATGTAAGTTTATTGCCTAATGTATCGCCTTTACCAATGGGGAATTTAAAATCATCTCCCTGTCGGATATACTTGGTTAAAGGCCCGTCTACGTATGAAGAAAAACTTCCTCCGGCAGGAAATACACAATTTATAGCATCATTTGTAATGGTAAATGTATTGGTTGAGGAAGTAACAATATTCCCGTTGGTTAATAACAAATTACCGCCCACCTCAATGGCACCTCCTGAATTTACGGTTAAGCCGGCACTATTATTAATTTCCAGGTTATTAAATGCATTGGTTCCTGTAAAATCGCCCAGAGTACCACCTATGGTTTGAGCAGCAGAACCTACGAAACTTACCGTAGCGTTTGCTCCGGTACCACTGTTAAATGCGCCGGTATTATAACGTTCCATGGTTCCCTGAATAATTAACTTTCTATTATTTGCACTATTATCCAATGTAGGCCCATCGATTAATAATTGGTTGCAGATAGTAAGGTCTTTATTAGGTAAAATTCTTGTCCCTGTTCCTGTAAAATGTAAGTTTGGAACAGAAGAATACAGATCCGCTATTAAATTATAGGTTCCAGTTCCTCCATATTTGAGGGTAGCGTTGTTTGCACAATCCAGAAAATCGGTATAACGGCCAGCAGGGAACATTCCGCTTTCAAGATATAAGGTTCCCGTTCCTGAAACCGTACCAAGATTGTGTCCATAAGTAGGCTTATTTACTTTAAGTTCTCCATTAATAGTTATTCTATAAGCAGATGCGTAATTAATATCTGTAGAAACTTCATCATCAGAATCAATAACTATAATAAAACCGTTGGGAGCTCCTGTTAATTCAAATGTATCCCCTCCTGTTTGAACCCAATTATCGGAATCAGACCAATCGCCATCATTAATACTGGTAAACTCAGGTACATTATCGGGTAATGCATTATCAATACCAGCGGTAAATTCGCCTGACAAAGAATTTGTTCCGGCAAAATTAAAAGTAATTGTATTATTGTTTTCATCAACCCTATCGGTACCAGCACCCGGTGCAGCTTTTGACCAACTTGTACCTGGTAGTAATAATGCTGCAGCTATATAATCAGCTTCGGTATTTGAGCCAGTAACCTCAATATCTTCTTCGAGATAGTTAAATAAGAGACTTCCATTAAACCCTGTTATTCCATCACTTTCAACCTCCCAATAATAATCAAGTACATTTGATTCATCAAAAACACCAGGATGATTATCATTAATATTATTAATACGAATATAACCTACATTGGCAATATCTGAATATGTTAAAATTGCCGGAGTATATTTCCCTGAAGTACCTATTGGGAAAGTAAAAGTCTGATTTGCACCTGAATATATATTAAAGTACTTACGTAAACCTATATCACTAAATACTCCATCGGAAATAATCATTTTAGTTTCATCAAAAGGGGCACCCAAGATGTTGCTTGAAGGGCCTAAGGTTAAAAGTTTATTATTGATGTCCAAAATTCCTTTAGTTAATATCAAATCATCTTGCAAAGAAAGATTATTTTCTATTCTGGCACCTTGTGAATTATTCAATTCCAAGCGGCCAAAAGTACCTGTCCCAGAAATTAATTGCTGTTTTTTAGTACCATTTAGTATCAATCCTGCGTTATTGTCACTATAAGTTGAATTATTAGTTACATTACCTTGAACATAAACTGAATTCACATCACAAACCAATGTTCCCCTGCTAATCATCAAATTATTCTGAACATTTGCATCACGATCTAAGGTCAAACTTGTTACAGGATCAACCTTTAAATCATAGAATTCAATTGCAGCACTTCCCAAAATCTGTTGAGTACCTCCACTAAATGTAGTTAAGTTATTTCGATGCTCATAGATTCCTGAATTGTCAAAATTACCCTCAATGGTTATCGGTATATCAAAATTAATATTGGCATCCAGGGTTCCTCCGCTTGCAATAGTAAGGTCGTTTTTAATAGTTAGCGGACTCACTAATAATTCGACATTTGCATCAGTATTGACTGTTAAATCCCAAATGGGGATATCGGCATCAAAAATAAAATTTTGAGCACCCGCAGCGCCGGGGTTAAATATTATCTCTCCTCCAGTTACGGTTGAGTTATCCGGACGAAGGTATAAATCACCAAAGGTTCCTCCTCCACCTCCACCTCCACCTCCACCTCCACGCACAATAGTGAGTGTACCCCCGGACATATTGAATTCACTTCCATTATTTAAGATTTCGAGTTTTGCATTTTCAGTAATGGTGTTACGCCCATTAATGGTAACAGCTCCACCTGATTGATTATATTTTAAAATACCTGTTGATGTAGATGGATTTCTCCTAATTTGTCCATTCACAGTCAAACTACCGCCCTGAATATCAATGGTAGAATTTCCACCACCCGAATACTCAATATCATTATTATTGCTTGGGGCACCCGGTTGACCTATAAAAACATCTCCGTCAATAATGGTTAGTTTTCCGTTTAGGTAAACATCGTTATCATTTACATTATCGTTGGCCAGATATACTGTATTACCCGGAGAGTTGATTGAAAGAGCAGCTGTTGCAGGAATGGTAAATTGGCTGTCTTCAGTAATTCTTAAATCGCCGTCATGTTCGTAATAAAATGTTCCATTTTCAAGGGTTAGCCAAGCATCTGTTGGGGTTGATAAGGTCCCTTCAATATCAACAATTAAGGAATCGGCTTGTGATGTACCTTTATTAACAGTAACATCATTAAAAATGGTTGTAGGTGTACCGGCTGTATTCGTTATTCTTGAAGTATTTCCCCCATAAAAAGTTGCATTAACTATATATGTTCTTCCTTCGGCATTTCGTCTTAATCTAAAAGTACCATTATTAGTTAATGACCCTCCAATTTTAATAGTATTGGTAACTACAGGCGTAGCAAATGGATAATCCCCATATGTCTCCAAAACAGCGCCTTCAGCAATAGTAAGATCTCCTTCCACGATTAAATGTTGGACTGCTTCATCATTAAAAAACTCAAAGCTTCCTGCATCAACTAACATATCCCCCTTAATGTGAACTGTTTTTTCCAGTGTAGGATCATAATCATCGGTATAATAAGGCCCGACAGTTGTATTCCACGACATAGCGATCCATGCTATAGTTTGATTTCCAGTACATGTAAAATCGCCATTTATTGTCGTATATGAATTATTTGGCAATACCAAATTAGCGCCTCCTCTGGCAGTAAGAATAAGGTTTCCATATTGCGTAACATTGGGTGGCAAAATATAAAGAGCTCCAACTGTTCCATCTATATCATAGTATTCGGTTGTTCCACCATTCAAATTAAAATCTGAAAAATCTCCAGAAGGAAAAGTAAAAAATTGTGGTTCTGAATTATCAGGAGCTTTTTCAGTGGTAACTCTAAATAACCCATTACCATTAGGATGACTTAAAACTGTACTAAACGTACTGGCAGTATTACTTTTAATATCTAACACTGAACCTTCCTCAATTTTCAATGTTGCACAACTTCTAACATCATAATTCATTGGATAATCAGCCCCATTATGTTCTAATTCAACAGTATGATTGTTTTCTATAATTACAACATCATTTTGCCCGGGTACACCTGCACCAGGTGTTCCTCCACTTGTATTCGACCAAGTTGATGCATCACCCCAGAAACCATCTGCAACACTATAATAAACTACCGGTGTTCCAAAAGGATCATCAGCGATCGGTGTATCATCACCAGCAGTAAATTCACCATCAATGTAATTAAGTGATGCCAAAGATGTTCCTGTTCCTCCTATTGTATTCGTACCATCCTCCACATCTGTTACATTATACTTAGTCCATGTATAGGATGCATTATCATACATGGCTGCAACATATTCATCTTCTGTAATAGTTGTTCCATTATCAATAACATCGTTATCAGAATAAGTATATGCATGATTTATAACAGCTGAACCTAATGTAAACCCTTCGGATTTGGTTCGCCAGAAATAAGTTAAGCTTCTGTTTTTATTAGTTGTATTGGGATGTTCGTATCCTACCGGCACCACTGTTATTGTTCCAAATGTTGTTGGATTAGTACTAAACGATAAAGTAGCCGGGGAATATTCGGCAGCAGCCGCATGACTAGTAGAAGGAGCTCCCACTGGAAAGGTAAAACTTGTTGATGAAGTGGAATAAACCTTACTAACTCCTCCATCTCCGGCATTTCCGGCCGTTTGAATAAATCGATTGGTTCCGGCATTTACTACCGTTGCATCTGCTCCAAAGGTTAATCTGTAGGTAGAAATGTCAAATAAATTATCCTGCGAAAAAGTAAGTGTACCATTGATGGTTGTATTTGCTCCTAAAGAAACAGGTGCTGCACTGCCATCGGTATTATTCAACTCAATATTTTCAAAAACGCCGTTACCATCTCCTGTAATGATTTGTGGGCTCGTTGCATTCATCACAATTTTACCGGTACCTTCATGCACTCCTGAATTATACAACAAACTACCGTTCATATAAATGGTTTTTCCGCCATCCGCCAGCGTTCCCTTTTGAATCATCAGCGAGTCGACCACATTCAGTACATTTTGTGTTCCGGCTATGGTTAAAACATAACCAGAAGGTTTATCGAGCATAAACTTATACAAATCCAAGGCTGATCCTGTATTTATTTCAAAACTTTGTGTTCCCGTTCCATTAAATATGGTCCAGTTATTTCCAGGAGTATAAGTGGTTCCGTTTTCCACGATAAAATCACCACCAATGGTTATATCATAATCATTAGCCACGAATTCTCCGGAAGTAATGGTTAAGTCATTAATTACCGTTAAATCATACAGATTCACATCTACAGAAGCAGTACTGCTTGCGCGGTTTATAGAAAGATTATAAAGGTCTGCAGTCGTTTCTATCCTAAATTCTGTAGCATCTGTACCGGTGGTACCTGCTGTAGGTACAATTTCAAGGGTTCCTCCGGTTACACTATTATTGTTTTCGTCGGAAAAGACCTGAAAGGCTTCACTCTCTCCGGTACCACAAACATCATAAATACGTATGGTTCCTCCAGACATACTGAATACGTTAGGGGCTTCATTAATGTTAAACGTTCCCAGATTACCTTGTAATCCTCCTGTTTCTCTTGTAGTATTTAACGTTGCGGTAGAAAAATCCTTTAGGTTGGCAATAGATGAATAAGCGGTCGGGGTACGCTGAAAGCGGCCACGTAAAAGGAATGTACCACCACTTTGAGTATAAGAAGCTAATCCACCTGAGGTTCCTGCCGAACGGTATTGTTTTACATCCACAATACCGCCGTTAATAACTAATACCCCTGACGAAACATCCCAGGTGATAATACCGCCTGATTCTCTAGTGGAGAAAACCCCATTATCAATCTGCAATTTTCCATATATAGAGAATGACTGTGTACCACCTGATGTACGAACTCCAATTTGATCGTTGGATGTTGCAGATACCCCATAAGCCAGATTAACTTCGCGATAATCGTCAGCTGTAGATAAAACAATTACCTCGCTGCCACTGATGTGAAGAGCTGCATTAGCAGGTACGTAAAAATCTCCATTGGGTGATCCTCCTGTGTTGGCTTCAGTTAATGAAGGAATAATGGTCATTCCTTTAAGCTCCAATGTACCGGTACGAATCCACAAAGCTTTTCGTAAATCAGGATTTGCTCCGCCATTTTCACCTCCAATATCGTTCCGTCCAAAAAGCCTGAAATTCTGGTAAGCCGTTGAATATAAGGACAGTTTATAGGTCTGGTCAATCCCTTTATCCAACACCAGGTTGTAGAAATCGGTGGTACCATTACAGTGTAGGGTATTGTTAGTTGCTCCCATAAAATACACCGTTGCCATACCATCAGTTGGGAAGGCATTGTATACCGGATAACTTTGATTGGTAAACCGGACGGTTCCGTTGTTGGTAAAATCACCATAAACAACTACCCTGTGTGAGTTTAAGTCGTAGTAATTTGTGAACGGTGCTGTTCCTCCATCTTCGATACCACTAACTGTATTTCCAGTACCAGTAGTAATACTTGCGCCATTATCCACCAATACATCCCCATGAATGGTTAATTGTCGGCAGGCTGCTGAGTTATCATTAATTTGGTATGTGCCCTGTTTCACATGTAAATCGCCATTAAGCGTAATATTATTTAATTGGGTTGCGGTAAAGCCGGGGCCGGGGGTATTAATCCGCAAATGGTTGTATTCGGTTTGCGCAGGAGGTAAAGTAAAATTAGCAGCATTGTAATATTCGGTGGTTCCTCCTCCGGCAAGCACAAACAAATTGGATGTTACAGACGGATAATTAACCGAAGCGAGCTTAAAAGTACCTTGCCCCTGAAGGGTAGCTATACCATTAGTAAAGGTGTAGCTTGCTAAATCCAGGACAGCTCCTTCTTTCACCGTAATATCCAACCCGGCAGTATCTACATCAGTAGTCAGGGTAACGGTTCTGTCATTTAAAATTACTACTTTATCGTTCTTATTCGGAATATCAGTGGGTGTTAATGTAGTACCTCCCAGATCAAAGGTCCAGGTATCGGGATCATCCCAGTCGCCTGTTTGATAGGAATAGTAAATATCGTAGTCGTAGTCTACACTAACATCTACCCCATACCTGTCGCCTAAGTAATTATTAATTTCTACTTCGTCCACTTCGGTTAGTGCTGCATCATAATAAATTAATTCTGCGATCTTTCCTGAAAAGTTTAATCCTCCACCAACACTTGTTCCTGTCTCATCTCTTGTAGTACCATCAGTAAAACCTATGGATATATCCCCTAAGTGACTATTAATAGAATTTATATTTCCTGTCGAAGACTGATTAGTAAAGTTGACATTATTTAATTTTGCAGAAAGCGCCCCGTTATTCCAGTTAAACGACAAAATATATGGAGTGTTGGTACTAACAGATTCATAGACCGTAACTCGATCTGCGGCGTCATTATTATAAGCCGTAACATATAAATTTCCATTCTTTATATAAACACCAATTCCATTTACATTTTCTCCCTGTTCATAAATATATTGGGTAGAAGTTACATCTGCTCCTGTTTGAAATGCAACAAACATAGTCCTTTCTGTTCCATCGTACCCGGTTCCTGTATTTATCCTGGGATCATCGGCAATATTTAATTCACGATTACCATCGAAAGACATTACTTCCTGGTTATTCATATCAGGGGAAACAATCTGGTCGGGTCCTGTACCACCAGGCGTCGCATCGTTGCCATTTAATGATTGGTCTGCCCAATTTGTTATTGGGGTAGCACCAGTTACACCTAAATCGCCGCGGAGCCAGTAAACCAAATCGGTTGTATTACCAATGGGTGCTTCTAGGCCGGTAATCTGAACATCATCAACTAACCACCAATAATCCCAGGAACCCTGCCATTTAAATTTTATTTTCACATTACTTTCTCTTGCTGCATAAGCTGAAATATCAAAATTTGAGACAACAGGATTCGCCCCATTAGTTTCATCGATTCCACCACTCCAATTATAAATTATATCCTCTGTTGTAAAATTATCTGAGCTAACAGATATTGTAATATTAGCGTTACCATAAGAACGGGCCCAATGCTCAACAGAAAAATTAATAATATCCTTATCGCTACAGTCAAATGAAGGTGATATTAATTCAGCATCCTCGTTTACTCCTACTCCCACTATACCATACTGATCAGAATCCAAGATCATATAACCGTTGGCTGATGTAGTAGAATTGAGCTGTCCTCCATGATTTCCACCAACATCAGTCCATTCCCAGCCCGGGAATCTTGGAGGACCATCAATGACAATATTGGACCATCCTGCAGGGAAACTTCCATTAAAATCTTCAGATAAAATTACAGTCTGAGCAAAAGTATTTAAGGAAATTCCAATGAATAATACTAAAAATAAAAATCTCCTTAATTTAATCATATGATAATAATTTTTAAACATCTAATATTATAAGGTTAATAATTAGCTAATTGAATCAAAAATTTCCCAATGTAATTTAAAAACCAAAAGTAATAAAATTTTTTTAAATAGCAACTGCCAGCAATCCAAAACAATCGGTTAAATTTAATCTATTTTGTTTGTTTTTTTACAAATACTCTTTCCCCTTTTACCTAAATTTATTTAACGTACGTAAATAAAAAGGGTTTTCTTTTTTTTGATAAATGCAGCAAAAGTATTGATAAACATCAGCGTTAAAAGATCAAATACATAATACCGATTGAGTGTATATTCAACCAAAACTTTTCAACAGTGGCATTTTTTTTATAGGAGGTATTGTTTATAACCGAGGGATTAACCCTTCGGTTTACCAAAAAGTACAGTACAGCGCACATTCTTGTGCGCTGGGTTGTCGTATTCTTTCGGCAGACAAGACTGTTTCATTTTTTCAGCAGACAGGAATGTCTGCTGTACTGTTGTTACCAATCCGTCTGGCCGATTGAAACGGCTGGACGGATACCATTACCATATTTATCAACTACAGTATTTTTTAAAATTATGTATGTAAATCCAATAAGCTTTTTAGTTTTTAGTTTTTACTTCGTCTTCACCCCTATGTATCTGCTAACCCAATGATTTTTTTCAAAAACCGTCAGCTAAAACAGACGGGATAAAATTTCAAATAATTGCAACAGCTTGTGTTTTTTCAAGCTTTTTTCCTCATTTTTTTGTAACTTATCTACGATTTTATAAATAGATAAACGATGTATTTTATTACAAGAATCTATTTTTTACTATTTATTTTTATTGTCTGCGAAACTTTTGCTCAGGAGGGGACTCCTTTTATTACTCACTTTAATGAAGCTAAGGAGTTTGAAACACAAAACTGGAGTATAAGCCAGGATTATGAGAATATAATGCTTTTTGCTAACCGCCGTGGAATTTTAACGTTCGACGGGCATGAATGGAATACCATCAAACTACCTTATATCCCCTTTGTGGTTAAGAAAAATCCATATAACCATAAAGTTTATGTCGGAACAAATAATAATTATGGTGTATTAGAAAAAAATAGCTTAGGTTTATATGAATATATTTCGCTTGTTCCCGACACTTTAGATGTTGGCATCATAACCAAGATAGAATTTACCGATTCTACCATTTTCTTTTATGGAGAAAAATCTATTAGCCGGCATAATATGGAAAATCCAAATATATTTAAAAGGTGGAATGCTAAAAATAAATTTTTTACAAGGATTATTCTAACTTCAAAAAATACGTTTTTTAACGTAGCCGGTGAAGGTCTTTACCGGTTAGAAAGCGACACGCTTTTCCCTATTGTAACCGGTTTTTATACAGAAAATAGTGAAATCCTTTTCAGCCTCCCTTATAACGAACAAAGAGTTATTGTAGGAACCGACGAAAGCAAATTGTATACTTTCGATGGAATTAAATATTACAATTATAAGATTAATGACGAAGGTTACTTAAAAGAAAGCATTTTGGCTGATGCTGTTGAGATTTCTGACACTTTAATTGCTTTTGCCACGCTTTACGGAGGAGTGGAAGTTGTTAGTAAAAAAACGGGGAAAATTGTTTATACTATTAACTATCAAAACGGATTGCCCGATGATGAAATTTATGCCCTGGGTAAAGACAATAATAACGGACTTTGGTTAACTCACGAATTTGGTATAAGCAGAGTCGATTTCAACCTACCCATCCGCAATTATAGTACTTATCCCGGACTAAAAGGAAACCTTATCTCAACGCTTTGGCACAATAATCAACTTTATGTTGCTACAAACGAAGGTGTTTTTTATTTAGACGAAGTAAAAGATTTTAAAGAGGTGGAAATTTATGTAAAAACGAAACCTGCTACAACAAAACAACCTACTACAACACAACAAGAAACAGGAACAAAAGAAAAAGAAACAAAAAAACCTGTCCGTAAATTATTCTCCAGGCTTTTTGGAAGTAAAGATGAAGAAGATAAAGATCAAAAAGAGCCAGATACTCCAATAGAAAAAACAAAAACCACATCTCCAAAACCGCGTTATGTAAAAAAAAACTAAAAGCGAACTAAAATCAATAAATCATATTTTTAAAAAAGTTGATGGCATTGATGATAAATGTAAACAAATGGTATCAACCGAACATGGAATTTTAGTAGCTGCAAATACAGGATTATACGCTATCGAAAACCAACAAGCAAATAAAATTATCAAAAACAAAAATATAAATTCTATAAGTAAACAACCGGATAACAACAAATTTTATATTGCCACTAACAATGGAATATCTTTAATTCATTTCGATGAAAATGAATGAGATGTCAAATCGCAGTTTGTTGATTTTCAAGAGCCTGTTTATTCTATTTGCTCCAATTATGAATCAAAAATATGGCTTGGAGGTGATAATATTGCTTTCCAGGTATCTATTGATTCATTGGGCGAGCCTCTTTCAATAAAATCATATAAAATACAAACTGATTTTCCTGAGATTTACCAATTAGATATAACTAACGATACTTTATTTCTTTTTCTCGAATCGGGTATATTTTATTATACCCAGGCAATTGATTCTTTTAAAATATACAAAAATAAATTTTTAGGTCAGGAAAAATTGAAATTCTTACTTGCAGAACAAGGTAAACCCTGGATTTACAACCAACAACAATGGAAGTGTTTAAAAGCGGATAAACCCTGGAGTAATTTTGAAGAATCGTTACTTAAACTTTTTGATGATATCAATGCAATAAACACAGACAGTCAGAATAACCTTTGGGTAATAAACAATAATAATCAAATACATAAGATTGCCCAAAATATAAGTTTTAAATCAAAACCTGCTTTTAATGTTTATTTTAAAAGTATTACCAATGATAAAGGGTTAAGTTTCGAATTGTCAGATATTGTATTTGAGCCGGATAATAAAGCAATTTATGTTGATATCATTGCACCCAGTTACTTAAAAAACTAAACAACACAATATCAATACTTTGTTGATGGCTTAATGAATGATTGGTCTAAATGGAGTACAAACCCAACGATCAACCTAATTGTTAAACCCGGGAAATATACCTTACATGTTAGAGCAAAAGATATATTAGGAAATAAAAGCCAGATAAAATCCATTCATTTTACGATTAAACCTCCATTTACCGAAACGATTTGGTTTTATATTTTAATTGGTTTAGCTGCTATTATTAGTTTTTATTTTATATTAAAAATTCGGGAAAAGAAACTTAAACATGATAAGAAAATTTTAGAGCAAAAGGTAAAAGAACGAACCATTGAAATACAAGAACAAAAGGAAGAAATTGAAACCCAAAGAGATAAGCTAGCTATACAACGTGACGAAATCCTAAGACAAAAGGAAGATATTACAGACAGTATTACATATGCAAGCAGAATCCAGAAAGCAATGCTACCTATGGATGAGCATTTTGAAAAATCCTTTGATGAATATTTTATTCTTTATAAACCTCGCGATATTGTAAGTGGGGATTTTTACTGGATTGCCGAAGATAATGATAAGATTTATTTCACCGCAGCCGATTGTACCGGCCATGGTGTCCCTGGAGCATTTATGAGCATGCTGGGCATATCGTCGTTAAACGAAATTATTGGCAGTGAAAAAAATAATCTTACGGCAGCTAAAATTTTAAACCAATTACGCGAAAAAGTTAAATTTTCTTTACACCAAACCGGCAAAGAAGGTGAAACTAAAGATGGATTGGATATTGCCCTGTGCGTTTTACATAAAAAAACTGCACTGTTAGAATTTGCAGGTGCTTTTAACCCTCTCTATCATTTTAGAAACGGCAAGTTAAATGAATATAAAGCCGACCGGATGCCTATTGGTATTTATCATATCGAAAAAGAGTCTTTTACAAATCATACCATTGATATTCAGCCCAATGATACTATTTATATCTTTTCGGATGGATATGCCGATCAATTTGGGGGGCCGGCACAAACAAAATTCAAATCTTCGAACCTGAAAAAACTTTTATCAGAAATTGTAGATCAACCCATGAATAAACAAAAAGAAATTCTGGAAAAACGCTTTAATAAATGGAAAGGAGATTTAGACCAGTTAGATGATATTATTTTAATGGGAATAAAATTGTAATGTGTTTAAAATTCATGAATTCTAAAAAACTTTTCTCCTCTTGATCGGGTTTTTAAAATTTCCCTCAGCTCTCTTTTCGAAGGATTAAGATAGTATCTGGTTATTTTTTCTCTGGTTGTATCTTTTATTTCTTTAACAGCGGTAATTGACTTAATTTTATCAATATCTTCTTTTTTCAAAATATCATCATATTCAAGCGTATCTTTTGCCTGTCTTAATATTTCAACTTTCCATAAATTGTTGGTGTCTTTTGTATTCAAAAAATAGTATCCCTTATATTCTCTTAAAAGCTGATCATCTGAAATTTGAAAAAGCGTTTCATCTTTCCATGAAAAAACTTTTACCGAATCGCCAAATGCTTTCATCTTAATATGCCAGTTATCGGTAAATAGAAAACTGGTATCCTTAGCTATCGAATCTCCAGTTTCTTCATAAAATTCAGTATTTGACATCATCAATTTTTCATGATACTGTTTAATCACTTTATCGCTATTAATAATAATTATAGAACTATCTGATACGGAAACATATTTCCCAATTAATTCATTTGGAAAAGTGTCGAGGTTTTTTCGGCCTTCGGGTTGTGGCGATTGAAACCAAATATAAGGGCTACAGCTTACAAAAAATAAAATTAAAAATAATATAAAAAGATGTCTTTTCATTGTTGAAGGGTTAAATATCAGTTACAAATTACGAAATAAACCCAACAATATAAACTTTTATCCACAAAAAAAGGATGCCACGTAAGCAGCATCCTTCACACTTTAATTATTAATCTTAAAATATATTAATTATGAGGTCTTATTTCTTAGGAATATTTTTTAAGGTTTCAATTAAGAATTCATAAAATTTCTTAACCGTTTCAATATTAACTTTTTCGTCAGGCGAATGAGGGAAGCTAATTGTTGGTCCAAACGAAATAGTATCCAAATCAGGATAATTTTCCATAATGATACCACACTCTAACCCAGCATGTATCCCTTTCATTTCAGGCACTTTTCCCCATTTATTATTATACACATCCTGCATAATTTTTAGTATAGGAGAATTAATATTTGGTTTCCATCCGGGGTAAGCTCCTCTATGCTCTACTTCTGCTCCGGCTAATTCAAATACGCTTCGAATCATGTTTGCCAAATCTTCTTTAGCACTATCCACAGAGCTTCGTTGTAATGTTTCGGCTCGTATAAATCCTTCATCTTTTTTAACAACAGCCAGGTTTGTTGATGTTTCAACCAAACCTTCCATGGTATCGCTCATTCGCATTACACCATTTGGACAACCATAAACACCCTTAATTAAATTATTTTGTGTTTTATCATCAATAACTTTATTGGGCATATCGGTTTCTTTGTAAGCAACTTGTAAGTCAGATTCTGTAACTGATAACTCATCTTTAATTACCGGAATCAATTCGTCGATAAAACTTTTAAATTCACCAACCTGAGCATTCGGTACCACAACCACAGCATATCCTTCGCGTGGAATAGCATTTCGCAAATTCCCAACCTGGATATCGGCTAAACGAATATCAAGTGATTTATTTACCTGATAAAGAAAACGATTTAGAACTTTGGCTGCATTTCCTCTTCCTAAAGCAATATCAAGTCCGGAGTGTCCGCCTTTCATTCCTTTCACATCTATTCGGTAAGCAACCGTGTCAGCAGGAACGGCTTCTTCTTTATAATGAAATTTTGCATTGGTATCTACACCCCCAGCACATCCAATATATAGTTCACCTTCGTCTTCAGAGTCGGTATTGATTAAAATCTCACCTTCTAAAAGTCCTGGCTTTAATGCTCTTGCACCAGTCATTCCGGTTTCTTCGTCAACGGTAAGTAATACTTCAACCGGGCCATGTTCAATATCTTTTGATTTTAATACGGCTAATGAAGCTGCCGCACCAATACCATTATCCGCACCTAACGTTGTATCTTTGGCAGTAACCCACTCACCATCCACATAGGCTTGAATCGGATCTTTTTCAAAATCGTGCTGGATGTCACTATTTTTTTGTGGAACCATATCCAGGTGTCCTTGTAAGATAACCGTTTTGCGATCTTCCATCCCCGGAGTGGCTGGTTTCTTTATAACTACATTCCCTACTTCGTCAACAATGGTTTCAAGCCCTAAATCTTCACCAAATTTTTTAGCAAAATCTACTGCTTTACGTTCTTTTTTCGATGGACGAGGGATGTCGCATAATTGTTGAAATATATCCCATACTATTTTGGGTTCTAAATTACGAATATCACTCATGAGTTTTCCTCCTTTTTATATTATTAATATCTTATTATTATTGAGAAACATATAAGAAATAACAATGTTTACTCAACGTTAATTTTATTTATAAAGCTCAAATTTAGCAAAAATTTACGGGCTTATTAAAATTTTACTCATTAATAAATATTTTCCTTAACATATTATAAAAAAATGCTTTTAAGGATCATACTATATATATTTGTTGTACCCTAAAATTTTTATCACACCAAAAGATATTGTATTTTTAGAACAAAATATTTTAATTTGCGTTGTAATGATATATATAAATAATTGCATATTACACGAATTAAAGAAACGATTTTTATGACGAAAAGCATTTTACGAATACTGTTCACTGTAATTTTTGCCGGAATAATTGGGCAAAGCTTTGCCCAAAAGAAAGAAGTAAGATGGTATACTTTTGAAGAGGCTGTTGAATTGAATCAACAAGAACAACGAAAAATATTTATTAATGTATATACCGATTGGTGTGGGTGGTGCAAGAAAATGGATGCGAATACTTTTTCACATCCTACCATTGCCAAATTATTAAATGAGCACTATTATGCCGTAAAATTTGATGCAGAAAGCAGAGATACCATTGTTTTTGCCGGGAAACAATTTATTAACGAGGGGAATAGTACCCGTTCACCTCATCAATTGGCAGTAGCTTTGTTACAAGGCAAAATGTCGTATCCCAGTGTGGCCTATATGAACGAAAACAACCAACTGCTTACTGCTGTCCCCGAATATTACACCCCCGAAAGGCTGGAGCCTATTCTCAGATTTTTTGCTGATGATGCGTATAAATCAAAATCATTTGAAGAATTTCAGAAAAATTTTCAAAGCGAAATAACGGCCGATAAGTAATATTTTTAAAGTTTATTCTTCATCTCTGTAAAACTCAATAAACTTCTCTTCATCCATTAAAAACATTGATGGAATTTGTACTACTGTACCAAATTGTTCAATGGTTAATTTTCGTTTTGCCAGCAACTGATTCCCATCAACTACCTGAATAAATGCCTGGTCTGGAATGCGATAAAAAAATTTATTTTTATAGTTTGTACCTTCACGATTAATTTGGTCGGCAAGTAAAAAATCAAGGTTTTTGGTATGATTTAATTTTTCTATCTCAACAATAATGGGCCGTCCTCTTAAATCATTTGGCGGAAGTACTCCTCTTTCATCCGAATAACGAAATAAAATATGAGGCTGATTCAAATCTTCTTTCTGAGGTGAGTATTCAAAAGTTGCTTTGTATGTACTCGTAAACTTTTTTCCAATAAACAACGACAAATATTCACTTTCCAAATTATTCAACTCATTGATAGCTACTTCAAGTGATTTCCCTTCGGGATAAAAATCAGCCATTCCGGTTAATAATTCAAACCGCTTTTCGCGGATCATAAAAATGAAATTGGCAGCTTCTTCGGCTTTGTCTTCAAAGGTTTTGGTAACCGACTGGGTTTTTACTACCGGAACCTTTGCAAAAAGTGAATCGCATTGCACCCGTTTATAATAGGTTACTTTTTCTTCGCCAATATATTTCTTTACACTCAAATCGGTAAAAACGACCTCTTTTCCGGGATCATTAAACCCATAAAAATCATTGGGAAATTGGTGTTTTGCCCGCATATTAACAGGCAGAATACTGCCACTTTCAATCAATTTCTGCATGTTAATATTCATCTTCCCTTCAGGCTCTAAAACATAAAACTGAGAAGGATCTATTTCATTATATGATTCGATAATAATATTTGAAATTTGCCAGTCAGAATACTCTTCTTCGGGAACATCATCCATTCCTAAATATTTTTCGGCATACTCATAATATGGGCCGGGAATAATATCTGTCCGTAAAGCCTCAACAGTAAAACGCAATGTAGTTTTTGGCAATGCATATATTATACTGTTTTCAGATTGACTTGTTAAACCATCAATTTTAGACACTTTGGTTTCTGATATTGTTTTACAGGAAAAAATTGTTAGCACAATTACAACATAGATTAAATATATTTTTTTCATTTCCTTTTAAATTTTAAATATGCATTCCCAATATTTTCAATAATATCAGAAGCAATCATTGCTTCTTCTCCTAGTTTTTCTGAAGCCAAATCTCCGGCCAGGCCATGCAAATATACACCAATTTTTGCAGCATCAGCAGGATGGTAGCCTTGTCCAAATAACGAAAGAATCATCCCTGTTAGTACATCGCCGCTTCCAGCAGTTGCCATTCCCGGATTTCCGGTACTATTAAAATAGCAATTTCCGTCAGGCAAAGCAATAGATGTATAAGCACCTTTTAGTATCAAAATAATTTTATTTTCTACAGCAAATTTTATTTGTAGTTGATTTCTTTCATAATCATCGGCACATTTTCCAACTAAGCGTTCAAACTCCTTTGGGTGCGGCGTTAAGATACTATTTGCAGGAATTTTCTGTATCCATTCTTTATGTTCACCTAAAATATTCAGCGCATCAGCATCGATAACAATCGGATTTTTCACTTTTTCAAAAAGATTCAGTAATGCTCTTTTGGTATTTTGCTTTGTCCCAATTCCAGGGCCAATTCCTACACACGAAAAATTCTCAATATTCGGTACATCAGTAAAAATGATATCCGACCAGTCAATACTAATCATTGCTTCGGGGAGTGCTGTTTGTACAATTTCATAGCCCACTTTAGGAACATGTACCGTTACCAAACCACAACCAGTTCGTAAGCAAGCTTTTGCCGATAAAACAGCGGCTCCTACTTTTCCATAACTTCCGGAGATAAGCAACGCATGTCCATAAGTTCCTTTATGAGAAAATTTTTTGCGCTGTACAATTTTAGAAGCTATATCCTCCGGAGTAAGCATAAAATAACCGGACTTCATTTTATCTATCGCTTTCTGCATTAATCCAATGTCCATTACTTCCCAATATCCAACAAAATTTTCATTTTCAGGAAAAAAGAACGATAGTTTTGGCATCTGAAAAGTAAAAGTATATTTTGCCTTAATTATTAAATCGCTGTCGTTTGTTCCATTATCTTCGCCAAACAATCCGGAAGGGATATCAATAGATACAATATCGGCAGCCGATTGATTCATATGTTTTACTAAACCTGCAGGTAACCCTTCAAGTTTTCTTGATAACCCGGAACCGAACAACGCATCAATCAATAAATCATTACGTTGCAATTTGGGAAAAACATTTTCATTCGTTATTTCAGAAATCTTTACTTTATTGATTTTTTTTAATCGTTCCAGATTAATTTCAGCATTGGGTGAAAGCTTGTCCGTTATTTTAAGCAAATAAACTTCGGGTAAAAATCCAAATTCTACCAATTGGCGAGCAACAGCCAATCCATCGCCTCCATTATTTCCCGGGCCAATAAACAACTTTACAATTGTTTCGGGTGCATAATAATCAGCAACTTTCCGGGTAATGGTCATGGCCGCACGTTCCATTAAATCAATAGATGCTACCGGTTCATTTTTTATCGTAAAAGCGTCAACTTCGCGTATTTGATCTGATTTAAGTATTTTCATTTTTTATGCTCCTTTTTGAACAAATTTAAAAGGTTCTATCGAAAAATCCATCATTTTCATCCATCAAGATGTGAATATAAATAAATTTTCCAGATATCAGATTATGATGTTTTAATAAACTTAACCTTTGATAAAACATCTCCAACCAATATGTTAGTATAATATCATTTATTCTGAGAGAAAAGACATTCTACCTGATTTCCCTGATACCTAGCACCATAAATACTTATAAAACAGCACTTAAACACAAAATCACAACTAGCAGTTTTCATTCAAATTTTTACTTTAAACCTTTGTATAAATACTTGATCACAAAAAAAAGATTTTTATATTTGTCATTCCTTTTGTAAATGATTTGAAAATTAATATTAACTAAAACGAATACATTATGTTTAAAGGACATCCTAAAGGATTAATTGCAGCAGCTCTGGCAAATATGGGGGAGCGGTTTGGCTTCTATACCATGATGGCTATTCTGGTGCTTTTCTTACAAGCAAAATTTGGTTTATCGGGTAAAGATGCCGGTTTAATTTATTCGGTTTTTTATTTTTCCATTTATATCCTCGCCTTTGTTGGAGGATTAATTGCCGACCGATTAAGAAATTACAAAGGAACCATTTTTACCGGGATCATCATTATGGCAGTAGGTTATGTAATTGTAGCCCTTCCATCACCAACACCGGTACCCGAAAGCAGCCGAATGGCCATGCTCATTTTAACAATCTTTGGCTTGTTTGTTATTGCTTTTGGTAATGGATTATTCAAAGGGAACTTACAGGCTCTAGTTGGTCAGATGTATGACAACGAAAAATATGGAAAATTAAGAGACTCAGGTTTCTCTCTTTTCTATATGTTTATTAATGTAGGTGCCATTTTTGCTCCTTTCGCAGCGATTGGTATCCGTAACTGGTGGTTAAACAATAACGGATTTAACTACAATTCGGACCTTCCTGCTTTATGCCACAAACATTTAGACTCAGGATTAACACAGGAAGCAATGACCCGTTTCGAAGAGATTAAAGCTTCTGTAGGCGGAGCAGGACAAAGCCTGGATGCTTTTGCTAACGAATATCTTAATATCTTTACAACAGGATATCATTATGCATTTGGAATAGCTGTTGGAGCCATGGTTATTTCATTGGTTATTTATCTAACAAATGCTAGGAAATTCCCTACCGTACAGAAAAAAGCAAAAGACGGTACAAAAACCGATGCTATCCCTGAAATGAGTGTTCAGGAAATCAGACAACGTTTATATGCATTATTTGCTGTATTTGGCGTAGTAATCTTTTTCTGGTTTTCATTTCACCAAAACGGCCTGACACTTACCATGTTTGCCCGTGACTATACTGATTTAAGCGGAATTGCAATAAATCTTGGTTTTGTTACCATTGAAGGGGCTGAAATATTCCAATCCATTAACCCATTATTTATTGTTCTGTTAACACCTATTGTTGTAGGATTCTTTGGTTGGTTGCGTGCTAAAGGAATGGAACCGTCAACGCCAAAGAAAATTGCTATCGGTATGGGAATTGCAGCGACTGCCTATCTAGTGATGACATTAGGTTCTATAGGATTACCTGCTTATGAAACCATTGACCCCGCGAGAGATGGGATTCCTCTTGAGCAATCCCTAAGAGTAACTCCAATGCTATTGATTGGGACCTATTTAATTCTTACTGTAGCTGAGCTATTTATTAGCCCACTTGGAATTTCATTTGTATCTAAAGTAGCGCCCCCTCAATACCAGGGTATCATGCAAGGTGGCTGGCTAGGTGCAACCGCTGTTGGTAACCAGTTATTATTTATTGGTGCGATTCTTTATGAAAGTGTACCACTGTGGTTAACCTGGACTATGTTTGTTGTAGTCTGTGTTTTATCCATGGCCACGATGTTTTTTATGCTAAGATGGCTGGAAAGAATAACTAAATCATAAAAAAAATAATTCAACAAAAAATCCCGTATCAAAAATTGATGCGGGATTTTTTTATATCGTTTCCTAAAAAAATGCAAAAAAAGTGGGCAAGCTACTTACATCGCACCGCTACAACCGTTTACCCTTGCTTCCTTCCGGACCTGGGGGAGTTCAACAGGAGCTGGTCGTGTAAGACTTGCCCAAGGGGCACAAAAGTAATAATTAAATAAATCTTTTCAAATAATTGAGTTATTATTTATCGAAAAACTGATATATTTGTTTCAATAATTAATTAAACCTCTAATAACTATGGAAAAAAAATCAAACTCAGTCTTTAAAGCTGCTTTAAATCATGGGCTTATATTAGGATTAGCATTAGTAATTTTTGCCGTATTGCTTTTTATTTTTAATTTACATCTGAATAAATATCTAGGTTATGTCAATTATGTAATCATTATTGCTTTTCTGATATGGGTCGTTAAATCTTACCGGGATAATAGCCTGAATGGTGTTATTTCTTATGGTAAGGCTTTAGGATTTAGCACAATCATTGTATTAATTGCTTCTCTTATATTTGGTATTTACAATTATTTACTCATTAGCATAATCGACCCGGATTATATTGAAAAGATGTTGGCATTAGCTGAGGAACAGCTTTTAAAACAAGGAATTCCTGATGAGCAGATAGAAATGGGACTTTCGTTGCAGAAAAAAATGATGTCTCCTGTGCTAATATCCCTTTTTAGCTTTTTGGGAATGATGTTTTGGGGATTTATCATTTCCTTAATCACATCGGCTTTTCTTAAAAAAGAAGGAGATCCTTATCAAAATGCAATGCAAGACATTGACGAAGAATAAATATTTTATTTTATAATAGTCAGACTGAGCCTGCCTGACGGCAGTCAGACCTGTCGAAGTGTGACTATTGAACATCTAATTTTGTCATACTTCGAGGAGCTTAGTATGACATTTGATAACAATATATTATGGATATTTCTGTAGTAGTACCTTTGTTAAATGAAGAAGAATCATTGCCAGAACTGATTCAGTGGATTAAAAAAGTAATGACAACCCATCAATTTACTTTTGAAATAATTTTGGTTGATGATGGAAGTAAAGATAATTCATGGCATGTAATCCAGGAGTTAAGCGAAATACATCCGGAAGTAAAAGGAATAAAATTTCGTAAAAACTATGGCAAATCAGCAGCTCTACATACCGGTTTTAGCGCTGTAAAAGGCGATGTAGTAATTACTATGGATGCTGATTTACAGGACAACCCCGATGAAATTCCTGATTTATTTCGGATGATCAAAGAAGAAGACTACGATCTGGTTTCCGGATGGAAGAAAAAAAGGTACGACCCTATAAGCAAGACTATCCCAAGTAAATTATATAACCGCACAGCACGTATACTTACCGGCATAAAGCTCCATGATTTTAACTGCGGATTAAAGGCGTATAAAAACGAGGTAGTTAAAAATATTGAAGTTTATGGCGAGATGCATCGTTATATTCCTGTAATTGCCAAAAAAGCTGGATTCTCAAATATCGGAGAAAAAATAGTGCAACATCAGGCTCGGAAATATGGGGTTACCAAATTTGGGCTCGACCGTTTTATCAAAGGATATCTTGATTTATTATCCATAACCTTTATTTCAAAATTCAGTCAACGTCCCATGCATCTTTTCGGGACCCTGGGCACGTTGATGTTTTTTGCCGGATTTCTTGCTGCTGCTTGGCTTGGCGGACAAAAACTCTACTTTTTATGGAATAATATAAAAGCACCCTTAGTAACCGATAGTCCAGTTTTTTATATCGCCCTTACATCCATGATTATGGGAACACAACTATTCCTGGCTGGATTTTTAGGCGAATTGATATCCAGAAATTCATCGGATAGAAATGATTATCAAATAGAGCAAAAAATAAATTTATAGTTTTGACAAAAATACTTATTGGCCCTGCATATCCATTACGTGGAGGTATTGCTGATTTTAACCATGCTTTGGGAAACACCTACCTGCAATTAAACAAACGGGTAAAAATTTACACCTTCTCGCTCCAGTATCCGGGATTTCTCTTTCCCGGGAAAACGCAATATGCTGAAGGAGGCAAACCCGATCATATCCCTATTGATGTCTCCATAAACTCCATTAATCCATTCAACTGGATTAAAATGGGAAAAAGGATAGCCAAAGAAAATCCCGAAAAAGTTATAATACATTATTGGATGCCCTTTATGGCTCCATGCTTAGGAACAATAGCCAAACAAATTAAAAAAAATAGTAATGCAAAGATTATTGGAATTATGCATAATGTAATTCCGCACGAAAATTTCCCTCTTAAAAACCAGCTAACCAAATACTTTGTCAATCAATGCGATGGGTTTATTGCGATGTCAAGATCTGTATTAAAAGATTTAGAGCAGTTTACTACAAACCAAAACAAGATATTTATTCCCCATCCTATTTATAACACCTTTGGAGAAAAGATCCCGAAACAGGAATCCTTAAAAAATCTTAATCTTTCATCTGAATTTAAATATCTGTTATTTTTTGGCATTATTAGAAAATATAAAGGACTGGATATCCTTATAAAAGCCCTGACAGACAAAAGATTATCCAGGTTTCCGATAAAACTAATGGTAGCCGGGGAATTTTATGAAGAACGTAAATTTTATGACGATTTGGTGGCAAAATATCATCTGGAAGATAAAATTATCTTTACCAATGGTTTTGTCCCCACAGATCAAGTAAAATATTATTTTTGTGCTTCAGATATGATCGTACAAACTTACAAAAGTGCTACACAAAGCGGAGTTACCCAAATTGCCTATCATTTTGAACGGCCCATGCTGGTTACAAATGTTGGAGGCCTGGCAGAGATTGTTCCTCATCAAGAAGTAGGCTATATTACAGCAATAAACCCACAATCGGTGGCAGATGCATTATTCGATTTTTTTGAAAACCAGCGTGAAGAAGAATTCTCCAGGAATGTAGCCATTGAAAAAAAGAAATTTAGCTGGGAGAAATTTATCGAAGGGATAAAAAATTTATAGAATTCGCTGTTTTAATAAACCAACCACTTTCTGATCCACGGGAAAAGTCATATCCTTTTCGGATAATTGAGCAATAGAAACCCAACGAAAGGACATATTTCCATTTTTAAGTTCGGAAAAATCGAATGGTTTTGTAGATATCTTACATTTTAATTCGTTTTTGAATTTAGCCAGATAATAAATACTAACCAACTGAAAATTATCGTAAAAATAAGTAGGCTGGAAATAATCGGTAGTGTAAAAATGTTCGGCTATTTCAATCTCCTGTCCCATTTCCTCCATAATTTCACGTTTTAAACAATCCTTCGTCCCCTCGCCAAAATGCATTCCTCCCCCCGGGAATTTAGTCATCTTCATATCTAGCTGATACTCATCACTAATCAAAATCTCTTTTTGAGAATTAACAAACAACCCATAAACCCTGATTACAAAATTTTTATATTCGTTATTCATCTATATATTGTTTTGGATAAAATCCATAATCTTTTGTTTGCTTTCCGGGTGGAACCAGGATATTTCCTTATCCCGGCTAAACCAGGACATTTGTCGTTTGGCATAATGTCTTGAATTGCGTTTAATCAACTCAATGGCTTTAGTTAAACTGATTTTACCTTCGAAATGTTCAAAAAGTTCTTTATACCCCACGGTATTTAATGAGTTTAAATGTCGGTCCTTGAAAAATTTACGGGTTTCTTCTACTAACCCTTCCTTAACCATCTCGTCCACCCGTTTATTGATTCTTTCGTACAGCTCCTCCCGATCACGTTGTAATCCTATTTTTAAAATATGAAACGGGCGTTGTTTTTTTGGCCGGGTAAGAAATGAAGAATACGGTTTTCCGGTTTGTATCGAAACCTCAAGTGCTTTAAGAATACGTTTAGGATTTTTTAAATCCATTTTTTGGTACGACTCAGGATCCAACATTTTAAGCTGGATACGCAAACTTTCAATTCCTTCATCATGGTATTTTTGGATAAAATCATTACGCAATTGCTTATCAATGGTAGGAAGTTCATCTATGCCATCGCAAACTGCCTGAATATACATTCCCGACCCGCCGGTCATTACTACCTGATTATAAGTTTTATATAATTCATTTAGCAAATCAAGCACCTCGAATTCAAACATACTGGCATTGTAATAGTCGTAAATGGATTTATTCCCTATAAAATGATGTTTTACTTTCATTAACTGTGCATCAGAAGGTACGGCCGTTCCAATTTTTAATTCTTTATATATCTGCCGTGAATCGGAAGATATAATTTCCGTACCCAACTCACGCGCAATATCAATGCTTAGGTCTGTTTTACCTATACCCGTAGGTCCAAGAATTACAATTAATGTTTGATGCACAATCTTTTTAAAATTAATTATTTTTGATTGAGGTAAAAATAATACCTTTCGATCAAATCATTCAAAATATTTGGATTTTATTTATCCACCAAAATAAAATGAATGAACAAAATATCTTATAAATACTTGCTTTTTAATTTCCGTTTTTATAACTTGTATAAAAAATATTTTGCATCCATGGGTTATAAAATAAATCTTACTCAGATACAGGAAAACGAGTTAAGAAAGCTTGTTCGGGAAAATCAGAACCGAAAAAACATTTTAAAAAGATTATATTGTATTCTTTTAAAACACGAAGGACAAAAAAACGAAAATATCACACAATTGTTAGGAATCCATGAAGATTCTATTGCTGATTGGACTAAAATTTATTTAAAAAAGGGGATTGAGGGTTTATTAAAATTTAAATACGCCGAAAGGCGGAAATCAAAATTACATCCATACAAACATCAGATTAAAAGAATGGCCTCGGCTAAAAGTGTAAAAACCATTGAGCAACTAAGGTGTAAGGTAAAAGAAAAATATCATATTGAGCTGGAATATAGCTGGTTTTTCCGTTATTGTAGAAAAAACGGAATTTATCAAGTATTAAAAGAAAAATCCTGATGATACATTTATTAAAAATTGTTTCCGGAGGGCAAACCGGTGTTGACCGGGGTGCTCTGGATTTTGCATTAGATTATAGTTATCCATCCGGGGGGTATTGTCCTAAAAACAGAAAATCAGAAAAAGGGAAAATACCAAAGAAATATCCCCTTATTGAATTGGAAAGTAATGAATACATAGATCGAACAAAGAAAAATATAAGCATATCAGATGGAACCTTAATTATAAAAGATAATCAACCTCTGGGAGAGGGCGCAATGAATACCCTTGAATTATGTAAAAAAGATAAAAAACCATTTTTTATTGCCGAGACAAATTTCCAACCTGAAGATTACGATAAATTTATTAGTTGGTTAAAAATAAACAATATCAAAGTGTTAAATATCGCAGGAAACAGAGAAAGTCAGAGTCCGGGCATTGCTAAAAAAGCCTTTACCCTTCTTGAATTTTTGCTTCAACCTGATTGTTCCTGATATTTAAAAACAAAAAAATACTACGTTTATTATCATTTCCATTTAATTGATAAAATGAAAATTTTAATAGTCGAAAAAATAAATTAATTTCGCAACATAAAAATCAGGTTATTCATTTAAATCAAACATACATTATGAAATTTTTTATTGATACAGCAAACCTAGACCAAATAAAAGAAGCCCAGGATTTGGGAGTACTGGATGGAGTAACAACCAATCCCTCGTTAATGGCAAAAGAAGGAATTAGTGGCCAGGAAAACATTATCAATCATTACAAAACCATTTGTAAAATTGTGGATGGTGATGTAAGTGCAGAAGTAATATCTACCGATTTTGACGGAATGATCAAAGAAGCCGAAGAACTGGCTGCTCTTCATCCGCAAATTGTAGTAAAAGTACCGATGATCAAAGAGGGTATAAAAGCCATAAAATATCTATCGGATAAAGGAATAAAAACCAACTGCACATTGGTTTTCTCTCCCGGGCAGGCATTACTTGCAGCTAAAGCAGGTGCTACATACGTTTCTCCCTTTATTGGACGATTAGACGATATTTCTACCGACGGCGTGGAATTAATTGCCCAAATTGTTGAAATGTACAATTACTATGGTTTTGAAACACAGGTGCTAGCAGCTTCAATCAGGCACACCATGCACATTATTCAATGTATGGAAGCAGGAGCTGATGTTGCTACCTGTCCGTTAAATGCCATCTTAGGTTTACTAAAACATCCTTTAACCGATATTGGATTAGAAAAATTTTTAGCTGATTATAAAAAAGTAAACGGATAA
>JAYEKP010000097.1:0-16280 GCA_034661075.1 Bacteroidota bacterium | reverse complement strand
CCAAATATAAACAAGGGATTTTATTTAAATGGGGGGATTCGTTTTTAATAATAGTAAAAATCTGTCCAAAATACCTGTAATTACGTTTGTATTTTTTAATTTTAAAAATATTTAGGACAGCTATGACATTAAGATCTAATAAAACACGAAAAACCGCAATTTTTTCTTTTTTTCTGTTGTTATGTGAAAAAAAATAAATATTTTTGCAGGTCTTAAAATGAATATAATAGAAGAAGAATAATAAAATAAATTGTAAAAAGTATGAGCTATTTAACAGCAGAGAAAAAGCAGGAACTATTTAAGGAATTTGGGAAGTCTGAAACAAATACCGGTTCAACCGAAGGACAGATTGCTCTTTTTACGCATCGCATCACACATTTAACCAGTCATTTAAAGACCAATAAAAAAGATTACAGTACACAGCGCGCATTGGTACGATTGGTAGGAAAAAGACGTCGATTATTGGATTACCTTAAAGGTAAAGATATTGAACGATATCGAGAGCTGATTAAAGAACTTAACCTCCGTAAATAAAATAGGATGAAGGCAATTTTAAATTGCCTTTTTCCTTAGTACCTTACAACACGAATTAATTTTTAATAGAAAATATATGTATAATTTAATTTCAAAAACAATTGATCTGGGTGGCGATAGAACCATTACCCTTGAAACAGGTAAACTGGCCAAGCAAGCAGACGGATCGGTTGTTGTAAAAATGGGGCGTACCATGCTTTTGGCAACGGTTGTTTCGGCCAAAGATGCAAAAGAAGATGTTGATTTTATGCCCCTATCTGTAGAATACAGAGAAAAATATGCTTCATTTGGACGCTTCCCCGGCGGATTTTTAAAACGAGAAGACAGGCCTTCCTATTACGAAATACTAGTTTCACGACTAATTGACCGTGCTTTGCGACCACTGTTTCCGGAAGATTATCATGCCGATACGTTTGTTACCGTAAACCTTATTTCGGCCGATAAAGATGTTATGCCGGATGCATTGGCGGGACTTGCAGCTTCAGCAGCATTAAGTGTTTCTGATATTCCTTTTCACGGGCCCATATCTGAAGTACGCGTTGCAAGAGTTGACGGACATTATATGATAAACCCAACTTTTGATGAGCTGGAAAGAGCGGATATCGACATTATGGTAGCAGCTACCCTCGACAATGTAATGATGGTTGAAGGGGAAATGGACGAAGTTTCTGAAGCAGAAATGTTAGAAGCTATTAAGTTTGCGCATGAGGCCATAAAAATGCAGTGTCTCGCACAAATTGAACTGGCCAAAGAAATAAACAAAGAAAAGCGGGTTTACGAACACGAAACCAATGACGAAGCTCTTCGTGAACGAATAAAAAAAGAACTTTATGAGCAGGTGTATAAAGCTGCCAAAAATAATAAAGGAAAACACGAGCGCACAGAAGCTTTTGAGCAAACAAAAACCGCATTTACCGAAAAGTTACAAGCAGAAAATGATCAAGAGGAGGTAAATGAAACGCATATTTCACGATATTTTCACGAGGTGCAAAAAGAAGCCGTTCGGAACCTGATATTAGACGAAGGAATTCGTTTAGATGGACGAAAAACCAATGAAATAAGGCCTATATGGTGTGAGGTGGATTATCTGCCTGCAGCTCATGGTTCGGCGGTATTTACTCGTGGAGAAACCCAGTCGTTAACCACAGTAACCCTTGGTACAAAACTCGATGAGAAGGTGATCGATCAGGTACTGGTACAAGGAACCGAAAAATTTGTATTGCATTATAACTTTCCGCCATTTTCAACTGGCGATGCAAGGCCTGTTAGAGGCCTTAGCCGACGCGAAATAGGACATGGCAACCTGGCATACAGAGCCTTAAAACGAATGGTTCCTGATGGTGAGGAAAATCCATATGCTATACGTGTAGTTTCCGACATCTTGGAGTCTAATGGCTCTTCATCAATGGCTACCGTATGTGCCGGTACATTATCCCTTATGGATGCCGGTGTAAAAATTAAAAAACCGGTCTCAGGAATCGCTATGGGTTTAATTACTGATAATGAATCCGGTAAATATGCTGTACTTTCCGATATCCTTGGTGATGAAGACCATTTGGGCGATATGGATTTTAAAGTTACCGGTACTGCTGATGGAATAACCGCTTGCCAAATGGATATTAAAATCGAAGGATTGTCTTACGAAATCCTTGCCAAAGCTTTGGATCAGGCAAAAGAAGGACGAATGCATATTTTAAATAAAATGCTTGAAACCATAGCTGAACCAAGAGCTGACTATAAACCTCATACCCCTAGAATAGTACAAATTTCTATTCCTAAAGATATGATCGGTGCCGTAATAGGCCCGGGTGGAAAAGTAATTCAAGATATTCAGGAAAAAACGAATTCAACCATTACTATTACTGAAGAAGGTGGATTTGGTGTGGTGGATATTTTCTCTGAAAATCAAGAGGATATTGAAGCTGCTCTTGCTAAGATTAAAGGAATTATTGAAGTGCCCGAAGCAGGTAAAGAGTATGTTGGAACGGTAAAATCTATTATGCCTTATGGTGCATTTGTAGAAATATTACCCGGTAAAGAAGGACTGCTTCATATTTCGGAAATTGAGTGGCGAAGACTGGAAAAAGTAGATGAAGTACTTAAAGAAGGTGATGAAGTAAAAGTTAAGCTTTTAGATATCGATCCAAAAAATGGGAAACTTAAACTTTCAAGAAAAGTTCTTTTACCTAAACCCGAGCGTAACAAAGAATAGCAATAAGTTATGAATAATATTCATTAGGGCAGTGGAAATCCACTGCCCTTTTTTATTGCTTATTTTGTTGGTGGATTAAAATTGTATTATAGCTACAGTTTATAATTTTGAAAACTTTTAATTCTTTTTTAAATTTACAAGATAGATATTATCTTTTTTATGCTTGAATAATGTAAGTTTGTTAAATGTAAAAAATAAAATAAAAAAAAATGAAAAGAATAAATCTACTTATTTTATTGATTGTGCTGATTGGTTTTACTCAATGTAAACAATCACCTGTGAAATATCCTGAGACAAAAAAAGTGGATCAGGTTGATGAGTATTTTGGGACAAAGGTTGAAGACCCCTACCGTTGGCTCGAAGACGACCGATCGGCCGAAACAGAACAATGGGTTAAAGCCCAAAATAAAGTCACCTTTGATTATTTAGAGCAAATTCCTTTTAGAGAAAAAATAAAAAATCGCCTTACCCAGTTGTGGGATTATGAAACAATGGGCGCTCCTTTTAAAAAAGGAGATAAATATTTTTTTTATAAAAATGATGGGCTACAAAATCAGGCTGTTTTGTATATGCAAGAATCATTAGAGGATGAACCGGAAGTATTAATTGATCCCAATAAATTTTCAGAAGATGGAACCATAGCTTTGGGTGGAGTATCCATATCTAACGATGCTAAATATATTGCCTATCAGCTTTCCGAAGGAGGTTCCGACTGGAACGATATTTACGTTAGAGATATTGAAACAGGCAAAGACCTTAAAGATCAAATTTCCTGGATTAAATTTTCAAACATTGCATGGTATAAAGATGGTTTCTATTATAGTAGATATGATGCTCCAAAAGAAGGAGAAAAACTTTCGGGAGTCAATAAATATCATAAAATTTGCTATCATAAATTAGGCACTCCATCAGAAACGGATAAGGTAATATTTGAAAACAAAGAATTTCCTTTACGGAATTACAGCGCCGATGTATCGAGTGACGAAAAATATCTATTTATCTATGAAACCGAATCAACCAGTGGAAATAATCTTTATGTAAAAAACTTACAAGAAAATGATGATTTTGTAAAACTTACTACAGGTTTTAATTATGAGTATCGTGTGCTCGACCACGTGGATGATAACTTAATCGTAATTACAAACTTTAATGCTCCCAAATATAAGCTTGTTAAGATTAATGTAAATTCATTAGATATAGGAAACTGGATAGATATTCTCTCCGAGAAAAAAGATGTGCTCAATGGATGTTATTTAGCGGATGGGAAAGTCATCGCTTCATATATTCAAGATGCACATGCTAAACTCGAAGTATACAATTTAAAAGGGGATTATTTACATGACATTGACCTTCCTGCAATAGGTGCTGTTTATGGTATTAATAGTGATATTGATGATAAAGAGGTATTTTATAGTTTTCGCTCATTTACTTTTCCCCCTACTATTTATAGATATGATATGGATGAAAAAAAAGCTAAAACATATTTTGAACCGGAAATTGATTTCGATCCTTTAGCATATGAAACAAAACAGGTCTTTTATACCAGTAAAGATGGAATTAAAGTTCCTATGTTTATTGTGCATAAAAAAGGATTAAAATTAAATGGGAAAAATCCAACATTACTTTATGCATATGGAGGGTTTAATGCAAGCCTATTACCATCGTTTAGTGTAACTCGCTTAATATGGCTTGAGAATAATGGCGTGTTTGCCATGGCAAATATACGTGGTGGTGGCGAATATGGTGAAAACTGGCACAAAGCTGGTATGCGTTTAAACAAACAAAATGTATTTGATGATTTTATTGCAGCATCAGAATATTTAATCGATAATGATTATACTTCTTCCAAAAAGCTGGCTATCAGAGGTGGTTCAAATGGAGGGTTATTGATTGGTACTGTAATTAATCAACGTCCAGATTTATATGCCGTTGCATTTCCCGAAGTTGGTGTGATGGATATGTTACGTTATCATAAATTTACCATTGGATGGGCTTGGGCCGAAGAATATGGATCAAGCGAAGATTCTATTCATTTTGAAAATTTATACAACTATTCACCTTTACATAATATAAGTAGTGATAAGGATTACCCTGCCGTTATGGCAATTACTGCCGACCATGACGATAGAGTGGTTCCGGCACATTCGTTTAAATATATTGCAACATTACAGGAGAAATATAAAGGTGAAAATCCGGTACTAATCCGGATTCAAACCAAAGCCGGACATGGTGCCGGAAAACCAACCAGCGTTAGAATTGAAGAAACAGCTGATAAATGGGCATTTGCATTTTATAATATGGATGTAAAACCTATTTATTAAAAATTGTTTATAAAAAAGATAAAGAATTCTATTTTAAAGCTGCTTCAAAAATTATCTTTGAGGCAGCTTTTTTAATTTTTATAAAAAATTACAGTGGATTTAAATTATCTTGTCATTGAAGGAAATATTGGCGCAGGCAAAACTACACTTGCCAAAATGATTGCCGAAGAATATAATGCGAAATTGATTTTAGAACAATTTGCCGATAATCCCTTTTTGCCTAAATTTTATAACGATCCTGATCGTTACTCATTTCCGCTTGAGTTGTCTTTTTTAGCTGAAAGATATCAACAATTAAATCGAGACTTAACATCAAGAGACCTTTTCAAACCCTTTAATGTCGCCGATTACTATTTTATGAAATCGTTGATATTTGCCAAAGCAACCTTAAAACAAGACGAATACAATTTATATCGTCAAATATTTAATATCATTTATCAATCAATCCCTAAGCCGGATCTTTATGTTTATTTGCATGTTGATATTAAAAAACTTTTAGAAAACATTTTTAAACGAGGACGAGATTACGAAAAAGGAATTTCTGAAGAATATTTAAAAAATTTACAGAAAGGATATTTCGACTTCTTTAGGCAGCAAAACGATATGCGTTTTTTGATTATTGACACTAGTAATGTTGATTTTGTTGATAATCAGAATGATTATAGAAAAATAAAAGAGTTGATCTTCCAGGAGAAATATGGCCATGGAATTCATAGAATCGTTATTTAAAGCCTTATATGATATATATTTTGCTGCTTTTTATTTTTTTTTATGTAAAACATTATTAAGTTTGTATTTCAATGTGAAAATAAAATAGTAATTTTAAAACAAATAATTAATCAGACTATGAAAAGAATCAACTATTTAGCATCTTTCTTATTCGCTGCATTTATATTAAGCAGTTGTGGCGGATTAGATAAAATGAAAGAAGAAGCTTCAGATCTTCAGTACAATGTTACGCCTAAAGTACTTGAAATGCATGCAAACACAGTTAAGTACGAAATCACAGGAGATGTTCCTGCTGAGTGGTTCAACAAAAAAGCAATTGTTGAATTTACCCCTGTTTATAAATATGACGGTGGTGAAGAAGTTTTAGAATCTAAAACTTACCAGGGCGAAAGTGTAGAAGCTAACAATAAAGTAATACCTTATGAAACAGGTGGTCCTGTTGAGTTTGCTGGTGAGTTTGAATACAACGAGGCAATGCGTGTAGGCGAACTTAAAATGACTGCTGTTGCTACTATCAAGGATAATAACCTTGAACTACCCGCCTTAAAATTGGCTGATGGAATTATTTCTACTCCATTACTAGTTAAAGTAGATCCAAAACCAATTATGGCATCAGACAAATTTGAACGAGTAGTTACTGAAAAACAAATGGCCGATATTCATTATGTAATTCAACGATCTAATATCAGAGGATCTGAATTAAGTGCAGAGGATATCGCAGAACTTGAGAAATTTGTAAAAGAAGCAAACGAAAAAGAAAATAAAGAATTCAAAGGAATTGAAATTTCTGCTTATGCTTCTCCAGATGGGCCAGAAAATTTAAACGAAAGATTATCTGTTGAAAGAAAAAAATCTGCGGATAACTATTTAGCAAAAGTTATAGACAAAGCTAAAGTGAAAGATAAAGATGCAGAGGCTCTTTATAATATGAAATCTACAGCAGAAGACTGGGATGGATTCAAAGAATTAGTTGAAGGTTCTAGTATCGAAGATAAAGACCTTATCCTTCGCGTTCTTTCAATGTATTCTGATCCAGCCGTTCGTGAAAAAGAAATTAAAAATATGTCAGCTACCTTTGAGGTATTAGCAGAAGATATTTTACCAAAACTAAGAAGATCAGAAATTACTGTAAATGTAGAGAAAATTGGTTTCTCTGATGAACAACTTCTTGATTTTGCTGTAAGTAACCCTGATACATTAAATATTGAAGAATTATTATATGCAGCCAAATTAACCGAAGATCTTGAAGGAAAAGCTAATATTTACAAGACCATCATCGAAAAACACGAAGGTTGTTACAGAGCACATAATAATTTAGGTTTTGTTTACATTAAGCAAGGTAATTTAGCTGATGCAAAAGCTTCTTTAGAAAAAGCGAATGAGCTTAAAGAAGGGGATGCTATTGTTAACAATAATTTAGGTGTTATTGCTTTAAAAGAAGGCGATAAAGAAACCGCTGAACAATATTTCTTAAATGCTACGGATGCTGGTACTGCAGTTGATTACAACCTTGGAATTATTAAAATTATGGATGGTGAATACGAAGCTGCTATTAATTACTTCCAGGATCACAAATCATTTAACACTGCTTTAGCAATGTTATTAGCCGGCAAAAACGATTCTGCCCTTAAGACTATTGATGCAGTTGAAGAGGACGATGCCATGAATGATTATTTAAAAGCTGTGATTGCTGCCCGAATTGGTGACGAAGGTACAGTATTAAATAGCTTGAAAACTGCCATTGAAAAAGATCCTGAATTAATTGAGTTAGCAAAAACTGACTTAGAATTCAGAACATATTTCGAAAACGAAGTATTTAAATCAATGATTCAATAAATTTTTGATTTATCAAAATATAAAAAAGAGCTGTATCGATCGATACAGCTCTTTTTATTTAATATTTAAGCTTCTTAAAGAACTCCCATAAAACAATTCCAGCACTAACTGAAATATTAAACGAATGTTTAGTGCCAAATTGTGGAATTTCAATGCAATAATCACTTAGATTAACCACTTTTTGCTGTACTCCTTTCACTTCGTTTCCAAAGATAACAGCATATTTTTTTTTCGCTTCAATTGTAAAGTTTTGTAGCTCAACAGCATTTTCGGTTTGCTCTATCGAGACTATTGTAAAACCCGATTTTTTGAGTTTTTTGAGGGCCTCGGAAGTTTCTTCAATATACTCCCAATCCACAGACTCAGTAGCACCTAGTGCAGTTTTCTGAATATCCTTATGAGGAGGTTTAGCCGTAATTCCACAAAGGATGATTTTTTCGATTAAAAATGCATCCGAAGTTCTAAAAACACTGCCTATGTTATTTAAACTTCTTATATTATCTAGTATGACAATAATTGGCGTTTTTGGGGTCTTCTTGAATTCTTCGATATTTAAACGTTGTAATTCACTGTTTTTTAATTTTCTCATCTTTTATCTGGAAATAATTTGTTTAGAAAAAATTGGTTAAATGTATAAAAAATCAATAATTTCGTAAGCATTAAAATGTAAAAGAAATAATGAAACTATGAATATTCACGAGTATCAAGCTAAAAACATATTAAAACAATTTGGGGTTGCAGTACCCGAAGGGATTGTTGTTGATCAACCCGATAAAGCAGTGGATGCTGCCAAAATGATTAAAAAAAAGACAGGAATGGAAACTTGGGCAGTAAAAGCTCAGATTCATGCAGGAGGCCGGGGAAAAGGTGGGGGAGTGAAAATTGCGAAAACGCTAGATGAGGTTAAAATGTTCGCCGGCGATATTATCGGAATGAATTTGGTGACACACCAAACGGGTCCACAAGGTAAAAAAGTAAATAAGATACTTATTGAGCAGGGTATTTATTATCCCGGAGCGAGTAAAGTTGAAGAGTTTTATATGAGTGTTTTATTAAATCGTGCTACCGGACGTAATATTATTATGTACTCTACTGAAGGAGGTATGGATATTGAAACCGTTGCCGAAAAAACACCTGAGTTGATTTTTAAAGAAGAGATAGATCCCGGGATTGGTATTCAGGCTTATCAGGCGCGTAAAATTGCTTTTAATTTAGGTTTAAGCGGCAAAGCTTTTAAAGAAATGGTAAAGTTTGTTCTTTCCCTTTATACCGCTTTTGAAAAAAGCGATTCATCCTTATTTGAAATAAACCCGGTATTTAAAACCTCTGATGATCGCATTTTTGCTGCCGATGCGAAAGTAAATTTAGACGATAATGCTTTATTCCGCCATCCCGATTATCAGGAGATGCGTGATACAACAGAAGAAGACCCTGCTGAACTGGAAGCCGGACAGTATAATCTGAATTTTATAAAATTAGACGGAAATGTAGGATGTATGGTTAACGGTGCTGGTTTAGCCATGGCTACGATGGATATTATCAAACTTGCCGGAGGCGACCCGGCAAACTTCCTTGACGTGGGTGGCTCTGCGAATGCTGAAACAGTTGAAGCAGGTTTCAGAATAATTCTGAAAGATCCTAATGTGAAAGCGATCTTAATTAATATTTTTGGTGGAATTGTACGATGCGATCGTGTTGCTCAGGGAGTCGTTGATGCTTACAAAGCCATCGGATCAATTAAGGTGCCTGTAATTGTTCGTTTACAGGGGACTAATGCCAAAGAAGGGAAAAAATTGATGGATAATTCAGGTTTAAAAGTTTACTCGGCAATTACCTTACAGGAAGCTGCTGATAAAGTGAAAGAACTGGTTTAATATGATATAAAAGAAGAGAAGAGGCTGCCCCAAAAAGGCTCGAAGTCCTCATTGCGAATGCTGACAGTTATCGTCAGTATGAAGCAATCTGTTTAAGTTGATTATTAAGAGAATGCTTGGTCTTATCTTCTCGCAAAGACGAAAAAATAACTTTTGGACAGCTACTGTATTTTATATTACCATTTTATGGATTTTCGTTTAATAGGCATGGTCATACATCTGGCGCCACCACCACCACGCGGTAGTTCCGACCCCTCTAAGGCAATGACATATTTTTTATAATTTTTTGTATCAATTTTTCCTTTAATAATATCGTTGGCTTTAAGAATTTCAAAACCATTGTTACTCATTTCTTCCATGGTGTAAATATTTCTATCATAGCCAATCACTTTACCGGGGCCTACTGCAAAAAAATTAGCTCCACTATGCCATTGTTCCCGTTCTTGAATCCATGGATCTTTTTTCCCGCCACAATATACAGGTTTTAAATCCATGCCAAGATCTTTCAATGATTTAAGCATATTCTCTTCTTCTTTGATAGAAGTTACTTTACCATTCTCGATTTTAATATGAATCGTTTGAAAACGATTCGTTTGTAAAATCAGTGGTTCATAAACCATACAAGCATCCTTGTCGAGGAAAGTAAATACCATATCAAGGTGAATAAATGATTCCGGCTTATATGGTAATTCCTGAACAATAATGTGTCTGTTTTTTTCTTTTTGTGCTAACAGCCGTTCAATAATAAAGTCTATTCCCTGTGATGTGGTTCTTGTTCCTGTGCCAATACATAAAATATCATCCCGGGCTACTAATACATCACCACCTTCAATGGAAGTCTGGCCAGAGAAATGTTTACTTTCTATTGGATTAACCGTTTTGGTTGAAAAAAGCTCGTGGTAATCAAAAATAGCTTCCATAATTAGCGATTCTCTTTCACGAACCTGATTGGCCATTCGCCCAATTAAAACATCATCAAGGACTGCCATTGCAGCATCTCGTGTAAAAAAGAAATTGTGCAGTGGTCGTAACGAGTATCTTTCTTTGCTTAAATACCTTGTTAAGGTGTCTTTTTCTTCGATCACCCCTTCAATTAATTGAGAGGATAAATCTTCCAGATTTTGTGCCTGCAAATGTTTTATGATGGAACATTTGTCCTCATTGGCACAAATTTTTTGCAGTAGATTTTCTTTAACCTTTTCATTTTTTAAAATATCGGCTAAAAGGTCTTTTATCTGGAATGTTTTGGTTAGTTTGCTTAATACTCCACTCAGCTGTGCATATTCTTTTTGTGCTACCGAAAGATTAAGAATATCACTATATAAAGCTCTCTCGGCATTTTTGGGTGTCATATTTTCTACTTCTTTTCCTGGTGTGTGAAGCAGTACTCCTTCTAATTCGCCAATTTCTGAACGAACATTAATATTAATTTTACCAGCCATTTTTGAAATATTTTGTTATTTAGATAAATTCTGAATAGAGCGTGTAAAATTATAAATACTTATTCAATTTTAAGGTATAAGTAGCTTAATTATTTATCCATTGTTAAAGGTTAAAGAATAATTGCTATTAAAAAAGGGACTAATATAGTTAAAACAATGCCGGAAAATACAGAAATAATGGCATAATCAGAACCAATATATTTAGTAATTATAGGTAATGTTGTATCCATTGCTGTTGCACCGCCTGAGGATATTGGAGCTAGTTTTCCAAAGTAACGTGCAAACAATGGTGTTAGAAGCAACGTGATAATTTCGCGGGTTATATTTGATAAAAGCGCAATTACACCCAGCGTGTCGGTGGCAACTTCTGAAATTAATACACTTGATAAACTGTAATATCCAAAACCGGAACCTATGGCTAAGGATTCAACTATATTTAATTGATTTTGTAATAGTGCAAAAATCGAAACACCAATATAGGTTCCTGTAATCACTGAAAAAGGAACAAATAAAATTTTAAAATTTACTTTTTTAATTACTTGTAATGATTTTTTATTACTGCCAATTCCTATGCCTACAAGAAACATTAAAAGATACAGCGCATAAAAACTGTAATCATTTTTAAGGAAATGATCAGGCAATAATTGATATATTCCGGCTATAAGGCCTAAAATAAAAAACACTAAAATAATAATACTACCTTTCATTTTTTCCTCCATTCTTTTTAAAAAACAGATGATAAGTAATCCAGGCAGTTAAAATACTTCCTGCAACAGCAAAAAGGGTAATGGCAATGGATAAATAACCTATCTTGTCGAAATTGGATAATATTTCTTCGTTAGTACCTACGGCTAATCCTAATAAAAATAACAACAAATAAATGGCCCAGTTAATAAATTTTGCAATCCATTGAAGGAAAATTGTTTTGTGATGAAAAATCCATCCAACAATTATGCCTAAAGTCATGAGTAAAAGTACGGGAATCATAAGGCTCTGTTTGATTTAAATGAAAGAATATGTAACGTAACGGCCAATGCAATGATTATTAGTAAAATTTTAACCCAAAAATGAGGGACAACAAAAATTGCTGTTAGTAAGATGGTTATCCACAATAAAGATATAGCATAAATTTTTGTTTTTCTAGGAATTGTTTTGTGTTGAATATAATTTTGTAAATGGACGCCCAGGTATTTATGATTCATTAACCAATGATATAACCTTTTTGAACTGCGTAAAAATAGTGCAGCTGATAAAAGGAGGAAAGGGGTAGTGGGTAAAAGTGGTAAAAAAATTCCTAATACCCCAAGCCCTAGCGAGATACTTCCTATAATAATTAAAATAAATTTTAAAATTTTATTTTCTGTTTGTTTTATTTCCTTAACCAATAGTTGTAAATGTTTATTTAGATGTTGAGAAATGCAAAAATAAAAATACAAATGACGAATAAAAATAAAACGATAACCTGTTCTGCTAAAATATATTTTATACGGTATGTTTTTTGATTAAAGAATAGGTAGATTTTTTTGTAGAATATTTTTTTTATTTAAAGATTTGCCTTACAACAAATCTTTATTTTAATCGTATTATGAACAGAAATTAAACGGGAATGAGATTTTTTAGAATAATTCAATGGGGTATTATCTTTCTTCTTTTTTCTGATTTTGTTTATGCTCAAAATCAGGTAGATGCTGATACAATTGTTGTAACTAAAACCGTTATTGATAATGGGGATACCATTCCCAATGTTGTGTTAGGAGAAGTAATTATTTTTCCTGAAAAGAAATTTAAAAACCGTTATCAAGCCTGGAGGTACCGAAAATTGGTGAGAGATTTAAAAAGAGTGTATCCCTATGCTAAACTTGCGAAGAAAAAGCTGGACCAAATGGAAAAGGAGTTTTTGGAATTGGAGACCGAAAAAGAACGCAAAAGATATGTAAAAACCATTGAAAATCAATTGATGGATGAATTTGGGAATGAGTTAAAAAAGTTAACCATAACACAAGGGCGGTTGCTTTTAAAATTAATCGATCGCGAAACCGGAAGCACATCCTATGTTCTGCTCCAGGAATTACGAGGTAATTTTTCTGCATTTTTTTGGCAGGCTATTGCTCGTCTATTTGGGTCCGATTTAAAATCAGAATACGACCCACAGGGTGAGGATCGAATGATAGAACGAATTGTTTTACTTATTGAACACAACCAGATTTGATCCTCAATATTGAGCTAAACGTACTTTTTGTAATATTTAATAAAATTTATGAATAGTTGAATAAAAAAAACAGAGCTGTTTAATTTTTTGACTCAGCCCTGTTTTTGTATTATTTATAAAGATAATATTAAATCATTTCCACTATTTTTTTAACTACATTATTCGCTCCATCTCCAATCTGTCCAATGTTAGCATCCAACATGTAGCAAGGTGTAGTAACAATTTTATTTTTTTCGTCTATAATTATTTCACCATGCGTGGTGTCTTTATGTTTAGCACCCATTTCATTTATTGCCTTGGCAGTATCTTTATCCTGGCCTATCGTTACTTCAATGTCGCCTAATACTTTTGCAATTAAAACAGGAGAAATACATAAAGCGCCAATAGGTTTTTTCCTTTCGTGCATTGATCGGATAGCCTTTTCAACATCAAGATTTACCTTACAATTTGTACCATCGAAAGCAAATGTGCAAAGATTTTTGGCTACTCCAAATCCTCCGGGAAAAATGATTGCATCAAAATCATCCGCTTTGAAGTTTTTTAAATCATTAATTTTTCCGCGGGCAATTCGTGCAGCTTCGGTAAGTACATTTCTTTTTTCTTTCATCTCATCACCGGTTAGGTGATTAATTACATGGTGTTGGTCAATATTTGGAGCAAAAATTTCGTAAGAGGCTCCATTTTTTACAATTGAATATAGGGTAAGCGTTGCCTCATGTATTTCCGATCCATCGAAAACACCATTTCCTGCTAATACAACTGCTATTTTTTTCATAACATTAAATTTTTTATAAATTTAAAAATTGATTTATTCTCAACATTAACGAACAAATGTAAATATAACGTTATTTTCATAAGATTTCAAGTTTTATAAATGATGAAACGAACCTTTATTGCTGTAAAAATACCTGTTTCGAAACAAACTGCCGAAAAAATTCAAAATATAAAATCTGAATTGCAGGATGAGAAAATTAAGTGGGTAGAAATTTTTAATATGCACATTACTCTTTTTTTTGTGGGTGATATCGACGCGGAGATGATGCAAAGTATATCTTCTAATCTCGATGATTTATTCCATTCGAAAGAATCATTTCTCTTAAAAGGGAAAGGTGTTGGTGTGTTTAAGAATTTAAATAATCCTCGTGTATTGTGGATGGGTATTGAGGAGTCAGAATATTTACAACACTTAAAATTAACGATTGACCAGATGATGAAAAAACTGGGTTTTGAAATCGAAACCCGCAAATATAAACCGCACCTTACTTTGGGAAGAATTAAATATGTATACGATAAAAGGAAATTTAAAAATGTATTAGATTGCTATAAGGAATTTTATTTTCAGGATTTTGAAATTAATAAGGTGATTTTTTATGAGAGTAAGTTAACACCGAGAGGGCCTGTTTATAAAGTAATTAAGCAAATTCTTTTACATTAAATATTGCCTCCTCTAAAGATGGTTAAAAGGGTATAGATTATTATTTTAAAATCTACATACAATGACATGTTTTCGATATATAGAATATCATATTTTAATCGTTTAACCATTTGATCTACATCTTCGGCATATCCATATTTTACCTGCCCCCAGGAAGTAATACCTGGTTTTACTTTTTGTAGGTGTAAATAATGAGGCGCTACCTCCACAATTTTATCAATATAATATTTTCTCTCGGGCCTGGGCCCTACAATAGACATATCGCCTTTTAAAACATTCCAAAAATTGGGTAGTTCGTCCAATTTTGTTTTTCGTAAGAATCTGCCAAACGGCGTAATACGGCTATCGTTTTTAGAAGAAAGCTCAGGCCCGTTTTTTTCTGCATCAACATACATTGATCGAAACTTATAAAGTGTGAATGGTTTTCCAAATCTCCCAATGCGTTCGTGGCTATAAATTATAGGGCCTTTAGATGTTGCTTTAATGCCCATAGCTAGAAATAGAAAAAGTGGCGAAAATAAAATTAAAACGATTAAAGATAATGTAATATCAAAAGCTTGTTTGGCATGCTCTTGCCAGGTAGGCATGAGGTTATGTGAGATTTGAATTATCGGGGTGCCTAAAATATGCGACATTTTTACTTTGCCCATTAAAATATCATACATGCTTGGTATGGCTTTAATCACTACTTTTTTATGATCTAAGCAGTTGATTATTTTCTCAATCTCTTTATGTTCTTTTGTTTCTAAGGCAATAATTACTTCTTCAATTGTATAGTTGTCAATTATTTGATCAATATTTTTTAAATGGCCAAGGTTTGGTAAATATTTTTCAATCAGGTAATTATTTTTTTCTTCAAGAAAGATAAAACCAACAAATTTATTTCCAACCGACTGTTTTTGATTTTCTATTTTTTGATAGATTTCTACTGCTTTTTTATTGCTTCCTATAATAATTGTATTAAACCCAATTTTTCGGGTATGAATTTTATGATTTGTAATTGAGGTTATTATTAGTCGTGGAATATATGTGATAAAAAAATGAATAGCCATAAGGGCTAAAAATAATTTGTAATAGTGCTTATAGTGTGCAATCTGATCGTCTAGAAGAAGAATAAAAAAAATAAAAATCGAACCTGTAATTGTGATGGCAAAGGTTTGCCAAATTTCTTTTAACCTCGATTTTCGGTAAATATCTTTATAATATCCGCTTAGGTAGTATAAAAAAATCCATAACAATGGAATTAAAATAATGCCAATATAATACCTATTCGTAAATTCAAGGGGTATGTCAAACCCAAATATTTCAGTTTCGATAACCTTTTTCCGATAAATATAAAATAGAGTCCAGCTTAAAGCAGCTGACAGAAAATCGAAAAAAAGATACTTAATCGTTTGTAAACGTTTATTCATTTATTTTTGAAAAGAGACTAATAGTAATTAAAATAACGCAAATAAAATCATTTTGTTGTAAATAGAAAAATGAACGTTACAAAATTATGAATCGAAAGTTGTGGTAATTTTTAGAGTTAAGTATTAGTTATATATTATTTAGGACAGATGTGAATTATTGGAAGAAAAGACCAGGGCAAAATATCCAAAAAAGCTTCGTAGGGTCGTAGTTTGGGATGATAAAAATAGCCAAACCATTGAAATCATTACCAATCAATTTACTTGGACAGCAAACAC
>JAYEKP010000096.1:0-16400 GCA_034661075.1 Bacteroidota bacterium | reverse complement strand
GAAGTAATTCAAATTTTTTATTGTCATTTGTTTCTACAACAGCCCATCCAATGCTGTTGGTACCGAGGTCGAGTCCTAAAATTTTTGTCATAGCATATTAATTTTTTGTTTAATATTTACATCATTTAAAAGAACATTAAAATATAAAAATTTTAATAGAATCTTGACATTTTCACTTAAAATTTATACTTTTGGAATATTACATCTTATCACAATAAGGCTATATGCCGAAGGATGTTAATCCTATACTCCCGCTTCGGTGGGAGTTTTTTTTAACATTTTCCCGTTAACAACTTTCGAAATTATTTTCATCATTTTTTTGCAAATAAAAATCTATCCGCTACATTTGCATCATGGTTATGGTTCTTAGTATAAAAGCTAAGAGGGAATCGGGTGAGAATCCCGGACAGTTACCGCTGCTGTAATCTCCATACCAAACTTTTTGCCCTTGAAAAGCCACTAATTCGTTCCCGGAATAAACCGGTACGGTTGGGAAGGCCGGCAAAAAGGGAGTAAGTCAGAAGACCTGCCATTAACCAGTTGCATTTGTAGCTTTCGGATAAAAAGCGAAGGTGTATTAAACCACACCAAAAAATTCCCTTTGTATCCTGTTAGTTACAAATGATTAAATCGATTATTTTGATTTAATTATTTGTACTAATGAAAATTTTAAAAATAACATTATTCTTTTTTCTTACGGCCACATTATCTGGCTTTGGAGAAGAGCCTACGGATGATTTGCCTGTGGATACCATTGCCCTTAAAGAGGTGCAGGTTTCGGCGCAACGGATGAATCATTTTTCTACTGGACTAAAAATCAATTCGGTAGAAAAGGAGATTATGAGCGAATATAATACACAGTCGCTTTCGGAGCTTTTAACCATGCACAGCCAAATTTTTATCAAATCATATGGGAATAGTGGTTTAGCTACTGCATCTACCCGTGGCACTGGCGCAAATCATACCGCTGTTTTATGGAATGGTTTTAATTTACAAGACCCAATGAACGGAACAGTTAACCTGGCTAATATTCCAGTAAACTTTATCGACGAAATTGCAGTACAGCAAGGAGGCGCAGGAGCATTATTCGGTAGCGGTGCTTTAGGAGGAGCCATTCATTTTAACTCTAATTACTCGTACAGTAAAGGGCTGCAAATTAAAACAAACCATAAATATGGAAGTTATAACAATATATTTAATGCTCTCAACTTGAATTACAGCAACAATCGATTTTCTAGTTCAACACGATTTTTTCATAACAAAGCACAAAATGATTATGAATATAAAAATATAGCTTCTATTAACCAACAAATTGAAAATCTGGCTAATGCCAGTTATCAAAAATTTGGATTTTTAGAATCAATAAAATATAAAATTAACAACCAGCAGGAAATTGCAGCAAATGTATGGTTTCAAAAATCATCTAACGAATTACCTTCAACCATGCTTAATGTTAATCCCGGACAGGAAGAACAACAAGACGAACATTTAAGGCTAACAGCCGAATGGAAACGGTTTGGAGAACAATCAACAACAAACATTAGAACAGCATACCTGAATAAAAAAAATATATATGCCAACCCAGCCATTCTGGATACCACAAACAACCATTCCACTTCATCGGTTACTGAGATTGAACAAAAATTTCAGTTGGGAAATAATCATCTAATCAATTTGGGAGTTAATGAAACTTACGAAAAAGCCTCATCAAATTATTACGGAAAAGAAAAGTACAGAAACAGGTTGTCTTTTTTCTCATCATATAAAATTTTTAACTTAAAAAACACATTATCCTCAACCCTTAGTTTTCGAAATGAAATCATCAATAATTCTATCACTCCCATTACCTACTCTTTAGGTATAAAAGCCAATATCTTTGATTGGATGGCTTTAACATCCAATTTTGCAAAAAACTACAGGGTTCCTACTTTTAACGAACTATATTGGGGCAACTGGGGCAATCCAGACCTGGAACCGGAAAAAGGCTTTAGCGAAGATTTGGGAATAAACTTACAGAAAAAATTTTCGATACATGATACAAAATTTAACATTACAGCATTTAACAGTAATATTGACAACTGGATTATCTGGGTTCCAGACCACACCATATGGACACCCAAAAATGTACAAAAAGTATGGGCTAGAGGAATTGAAACATCGCTTAATTATCGTTTAAAAATCCAAAATTATCAGTTTAAAATAAATGCATCCTATAATTACAATAAAACAACCAACGAAACAAACAATCAATTTTCTGACAAGCAACTAATTTATGTACCATTGCATCAATACCAATGGAATATTCAGGTTAATTATAAAATTTTTGATTTCAGGTATAACGAGTCTTTTACTGGAAAAAGGTTTACCTCTGAAAATAATATCCAATATATTGATGCTTTTACCGTTGGAAACTTGCATTTAGGAATGAAAATAAACACAAAAATAATTCAAGGCAAAATAAATTTTTCCATTTATAACATCTGGAACCAATCATATCAGGTAATGGCCTGGTATCCTATGCCTTTAAGAAATTATGCTATTCAGTTAACTTTAAATTTTAACCATAAATAATAATAAAAATGATGAAAAAACTAAAATTAATCGGATGGGCTTTCTTAAGCCTCACATTTTCAGTAATTCTTTTTTCTTGTAACGATGATGACACCCCAGCTCCGTCGGGAGTTTATTCAGACGGTGTTTTTATAGTAAACGAAGGTAATTCCACCTCTGGAGGATCGGTAAGTTTTTACAGCTATGCTGGCGATACAGTTTCAAATGATATTTTTCAATTAGTAAACAACAGGCCATTAGGAACTTTTGTACAATCATTAGCTGTATTTGATAACAAAGCCTATATTGTTGTTAATGGGTCGAACAAAGTTGAAGTAGTTGAAAGGCACAACTTTAAAGAAATAACTACAATAACAGGATTTGATATGCCCAGATATTTAACACCCATAACAAACAACAAAGCGTATGTAACACAATGGGGAAATGAAGGACAAATAAAAGTAATTGATTTACAAAACAACGAAATTTCAAATACCATAGATGTGGGAAATGGCCCAGAAAAAATGTACACTTATTACGATAAAATTTATGTTGCCAATGGCGGAGGCCTGGGGGTTGATTCTACTGTATTTGTTATTGATGCTGTTACTGACCAGGTGGTTGATACCATAGAAGTTGGGCATAACCCGAAAGATATGGTAATTGATACCGATGGAAACCTTTGGGTTTTATGTTATGGCTATGTCCAATATAATGATAACTGGAGTGTTATTTTTGAATCCCCATCAGAGTTATACAAAATCAATGCAAATAATCATAACATTATTGATTCATACACTATTAGTGAAAATCTACATCCAGAACATTTGGAAATCAGCCCTGACGGTCAATCAATTTACTATGGTGGAGGTTTCTCTTTTGGGAATATTTATAAGATGAATGTTAATGATGATGCACTTCCTGCAAATCCTTTTAGCGATAAATATTTTTACGGGTTTAATGTAGATTGGAACGATGGGATAATTTTTGCTTTAGAAGCCCCCGATTTTACATCCAATGGAATTTTATACCGGATTAATGAAGAAGGTACTGTTTTAGGCAATTATGAAGTAGGAATTGGCCCTAATGGCATTGGGCTGAAGAAAAAATAAAATGAACCAAAAAAATAAAGCATTTTTTAACTGGAGCGGAGGCAAAGATTCATCCCTTTGCCTCCTGCATATTTTATCAAACCCCAAATGGGATATTCGTTTTTTATTTACCACATTAAACGGTAGTAACAAAAGAGTATCTATGCATGGAGTTTCTGACACATTACTCGAAAAGCAGTCTAAATCAATCAACATACCACTAAAAAAATTATACCTTCCAGAACAAACATCAATGGAGGAATACAACCTCAAAATGTCAAACATTCTATCCGAAGCTAAAGCTGATGGTATAAATTATTCAATTTTCGGAGATATTTTTTTAGAAGATTTAAGGAATTATCGCGAGCAACAACTTGCCCGAGCGGGATTAAAAGCAATATTTCCTCTTTGGGGGCTTGATACACACTCTGTTGCTAAAGATTTTATCAATAAAGACTTCAAAGCAATTGTTGTTTCGGTCGATAATAGATATTTAGACAAATCATTTGCCGGAAGAATTTATGATGAACAATTTTTAATTGACTTACCACAAAACGTTGATCCATGTGGCGAAAATGGTGAATTTCATACTTTTGTATTTGATGGCCCCATTTTCAAAAAACCAATTGCTTTGGAAAAGGGCGATATCGTTTATAAAGCATACCAATCTCCGGATAAAAGCCACCCTGAAAAAAACATTGGTTTCTGGTTTTGTGATTTAAACTAAAAAAGCGTAACCACATAAGGCTACGCTTTTTAACCTAAATAAAAATTAATACTATTTTAATCCGCGGTTTTCAAGTAAGGCATCGATAGATGGTTCTTTACCACGGAATTTCAAATACTGTTCCATACCTTCTCCCATTCCGTTCTCAGTTAATATATGTTTTCTGAACTTAGCAGCAAGCTCCTGGTTAAAGATATCACCACTTTCTTTAAAGGCATTAAATGCATCAGAATCTAATACTTCAGCCCATAAATAAACATAATATCCTGCAGAGTAACCTCCACTGAAAATATGCGAGAAGTAAATGCTTCGGTAACGAGGAATAATTTCATCAATTAGTCCAATTCGGCCCATCGATGCTTTTTCAAATGCATTCACATCTATATTATCTGTATTTTCGATAGTATGCCAGTCTAAATCAAGAATTGAAGCAGCAACATACTCTACCGTAGCAAATCCCTGGTTGAAATGTCCGCTTTTTTCTAATTTCTCAATCAACTCATCCAGAATAGGTTCATTGGTTTTATAATGCTTGGCATACACTTTTAATACTTCCGGGTCGGCTGCCCAGTGCTCCATAATTTGTGAGGGCAGCTCTACAAAATCTCTTGGCACATTGCGCGATGTTGTTCTGTAGCGTCCATCGGCAAAAAGATTATGCAATGCATGTCCGAACTCATGGAAAAAAGTTGTTGTTTCGTCAAAAGTAAGTAAAGCTGGTTTGTCACCAGTAGGACGGGTAAAATTGGTAACAATATATACTAACGGATAAATTTTTTCACCATTTTCGTATGCCCCACTGCGGAATGTACCACACCATGCTCCTGCTTTTTTACCGGCACGTGGATGGCTATCGATATATAAAATACCTAAATGGCTTCCATCCGCTTCTTTTACTTCGTAAGTTTTAACTTCCTCGTGATAAACAGAAATATTATTTAATTCTTCAAACTGTAATCCATAAAGCTGGTTGGCAACATAAAATATGCCATCACGAACATTATCTAAAGAAAAATAGGGTTTCAATTCCTCTTCATCTAAATCATATTTTTGCTTACGCAATTTTTCGGCATAATACCACCAATCCCATGATTTAAGATCAAAATTTCCACCTTCATTATCGATAATTTTTTGCATCTCGGCACGCTCCTGCTTACTCACTTTTAATGCAGGTTCCCAAACCTGATTCAAGAAATCATAAACTTTTTCGGGTGTCTTGGCCATATTATCATCAATTACGTACTCGGCATAATTTTCCCAACCTAATAATTTGGCTTTTTGATCACGTAATTTTACCATTTCGGCAATCACCGGTTTATTATCATTTTCGTTGTCATTATCACCACGGTTATAATACGCTTTATAAATTTTTTCGCGCAATTCCCGTTTAGGTGAGTAGGTTAAAAAAGGTATCCAACTTGGCTTTTGCAAAGTAAACACCCATTTTCCTTCCATCCCAGCATTTTCAGCTTCTTCAGCTGCTGCTTCAATCACACCTTCAGGCAGTCCAACCAAATCGTCTTCATTATCAATAACTAATTTAAATGCGTTGGTCTCGGCTAGTAAATTCTCGCTAAATTCCAATGAAAGCATCGATAATTTTTCATTGATTTTTTTCAACTCATCTCGCTTTTCTTCAGAAAGTGCTGCACCGTTCCGTTCAAAATCTTCGTAGATTTCTTCTACCAGTCGCATTTGCTCCTGGTCTAGTCCCAAATCGTTACGCTTATCATAAACCGCTTTGATACGTTTAAACAAATCCTGGTTCATGCTAACTTCATTTCTGAACTTAGACATCATGGGTGTGATCTCACGTGCTATTTTTTGCAAGGTTGAATTTGTATTAGCCGATAACATGCTGTAAAAAACACTGGCTCTTCGTAAAATATCACTCCCTTGATCATAAGCAACAACCGTATTCTCAAAAGTAGGCTCATCGGGATTGGTTATGATAGCCTCTATTTGGGCTTTAGCTTCCGTAATGCCGGCTTCAAAAGCAGGTACATAGTGCGAAGTGTCTATTAATTCGAAAGGTGGCGTTTGGAAAGGATTATCAAACTCAGTTAAAAAAGGATTTTCAGGTTCTTTCTGATTTGTACAACTCATAACCACCATACCCATCATTACTAATAAAATTGTTAGTTTTTTCATACACTATAACTTTTTAAGGTTTTAAAATTTTTACAAGAATATATTTTAATTAATTGGTCTTGTAGTACATCCATGTTATATTACTTATAAACATATTTTTTTAAATTAGTATTCGTGAACTCAGCTTCGCTTCGGTTCATCTATTCTTTATACTTCAGTGCATGGATGTTTCATTTATGCCAATAAAAATATGAAATATGTTTTTTTAATCATAATACAACATTGTATTTATTAACAAAAACTTAATCATAAGACCATTCAAAAGGAAAGTGGTTTAATATAAAAACATCCCGGTCTCCCGGGATGCAAACACTCTAATTTATTAACCTTGCTATTATATATGAAGTAGAATAATAGCCTTTTTTAATCGATACAAATATATGACAATTATTAAAAAAAAGGTTTAAAAAACATTAAAATTTGTTAATTCACGTAAATAGTTAACTTTGAAATACGAAAAACTAAAGCATTTAATTATAACAACTTAAGTTAAACAAACATTTAATATCAATATCCAATAACCCAAAGAATTTTTTGTTCTTCAATACATTTTTCGGTTATTTCAATAATTCCCTCGTTAAGTTTAATTAATTTTTGCAGATAATAATCCCATTTTTCTTCCCACTTAGGATCTTCTTTGGTTAATTCATCTATAAAGTCCTGTCCGAGAAAAATCTGATTAATATGTTTTTTTAAAGCTTTCGAACTATCTATTTTTTTAAGGGCTTCGAGCTTTGCAATAAGCTCATTTCGAAGAGGTACTATCTTTCGTGCATTGTACTTTGTTGCGCCAAAAAATTCGTACAGTTTATTAGCATTTTCAAAACAGGTTGTAAAAATATTAAAAACTTCACTTTCAACATATTTTGATTCCGAATCTCCTTTAATATAGTTTTCGTTATCTCCTGTGGTATTCAGTTCTACAATATTTAAATAATCCGAGCTAAATAATTCAATTCTCATAATGCCAAAATAAAAAGGTTACTATTTAAACACTTTTCAACCTGATAAATTACTCCTTTCAGTCATGAAAAATTGCATAAAATTTATGAATATATCAGGTTAAAATTATCAATTAAATTGGAAACAACAAAAATTATTTTATCAATTTATAAAGTATAGTTTTTATCATCTTGCTATCTTTATCCTCTAAATTATTTATTATGACAGGAACATTAATCAACGCTGCGGCAATAATTATTGGAAGTTTAATAGGCATAGGGCTTCACACAAAATTACCCGAACGAATTGTAAAAATTGTTTTTCAGGGAATTGGATTATTTACCCTTTTTATTGGATTTTATATGGGCATGAAAACCAATAATTTATTTTTGATGATTATAAGCATAGTTACCGGAGGAATTATTGGTGAATGGATAAATATTGATAAGTACATCAATCGGTTTGGAGACAAAGTTAAAGTAAAACTTAAATCGAAAAATTCAAAATTTACCGAAGGGCTGGTAACCGCCTTTTTGCTTTTTTGTATGGGTTCGGTAACCATTTTAGGTGCTATTGAAGAGGGTTTGGGTGGGGAACCCAATTTATTATTGGCCAAATCAGTGCTTGATGGAGTTTCTTCTATTGCATTAGCAGCAGCGATGGGTTTTGGGGTTGCTTTTTCTGTTATTCCACTGCTTATTTATCAGGGTGGTTTAACATTACTGGCGGCTTATTTTGGTGATTACTTTGCCAGCCATATTATTGATGAACTAACTGCTGTAGGCGGGTTAATGCTTATCGGACTAGGTATAAACATTCTGGAAATTAAACAAATAAAAATACTGAATATGCTTCCGGCATTAATCGTTATTGTTATCTTAGCTTATTTCTTTGCTTAATTTTATGCCAGTAGATTATCAACATATAAAAAAACATTTACGTGAGCTTTTCGAAGATTATTTTGGTGCTGAACCGGAAAAAATAATAGTTTTACCCCATTCAGGCTCAAACCGGAGATATTTCAGGTTAAGCACTCAAGATTTCTCTGCTATTGGAGCATATCATGATAACTTAAAAGAGAATATCGCTTTTATCCATTTTACGGAACATTTCATACAATACCGCATCAATGTTCCCAGGATTTATGCTCAGAATCTTAATCAAAATATTTATTTAATCCAAGATCTGGGGGATATTCAGCTGCTAAACTGGCTAACAGAGATAAGAGAAAAAAACTCTTTTCCCAAACAAGCGCATGGGTTTTACAAAAAAGTAATTCAGGAATTAGTAAAAATCCAGATAGTAGCAGGCCGTACCTTTGATTACAGTTATTGTTATCCCTATCAGGAGTTTCATAAAGAATCTATCCTGTATGATTTACATTATTTTAAACATTATTTTGTGGATGCGCTTAAACTAAAATATCCTAACATTAAACTTCAAAATGATTTCGAGCATTTAAGTGATTTTTTACTTTCTGATATGGAACCTTACTTTATGTATCGCGACTTCCAGGCAAGGAATATTATGTTAGTTAATAACGAACCGTATTTTATCGATTATCAGGGTGGAAGAAAAGGCGCTTTACAATACGACCTGGCCTCGCTCCTGTTTCAGGCAAAAGCCAATATCCCAAACGAGGATAGAAATCAACTTGTGAATTACTATTTAAACGTTGCCCATTTATTTATACCTATCAATGAGGAGGAGTTTATGGAAAAATTTTATGCCTATGCACTCATCCGGGTTTTACAAACATTAGGCGCTTACGGACTGCGAGGGGTTATTGAAAAAAAACAGCATTTTATCGAAAGTATTCCCTATGCCATCAGAAATCTGGAATTTTTAATCCAAAAAAACGAAATCCTGAATCAACTTAATACTTTAAAAGATATTACTCATCAAATCATAAACACAACATTAAAAACCGATGAAAGATAAACTTGCGGTAACCATTAACAGTTTCTCCTATAAACGCTCTATCCCCGAAGATAAATCAGGAAACGGAGGAGGGTTTGTTTTCGATTGCCGGGCTGTCCATAATCCGGGAAGATACGAAGAATATCAATCCTTAACCGGAAAAGACCAACAGGTAATCGATTTTTTTGAACAAAAAACCGAAATGCACCAATTTCTTGAGCATGTTTTTTCGTTGGTTGAAATGTCGGTAAAAAAATACCAGGAAAGAAATTTTACGCATCTATTGGTTAGTTTCGGATGTACCGGAGGACAACACCGTTCGGTATACTGTGCTGAAAAACTGGCTGATTTTTTACAAAACAAATTTGACATTCATATACAAGTGCATCATATTGAGCAGGAAATAAACCAAAAAGAATCCCAATGAAAGCCATGATATTTGCTGCCGGTAAAGGCACCCGGTTAAAACCAATAACCAACACAATACCTAAAGCATTGGTAAAAGTAAATGGTATTCCCATGCTTCAAAGAGTAATCCAAAAATTAATTCAATCAGGAGTAGATGAAATTATCCTGAATGTCCATCATTTTGCTGATCAAATCATTGAATTTTTGAAAGAAAATGACCATTTCGGAATTCGAATCGAAATATCTCACGAAAAAGACGAACTTTTAGATACCGGAGGTGGATTAAAAAAAGCTTCGTGGTTTTTTAAGGATAACAAACCTTTTATCCTACACAATGTGGATATTTTAAGTGATATAGATTTAGCAAAAATGCTCGAATATCATCAACAAAAAAAAGCACTTGCAACCCTGGCTGTACGAGAACGCAAATCGAGCAGGTATTTTTTATTCAACCACGACAATCAATTGTGTGGATGGCAAAATGTAAAGACCGGAGAAATTATAAACCATTATCCATCCAATACAAAAAATAAATTTGCTTTTAGCGGAATCCATATCATCAATCCCGAAATTTTTAATTATTGGCCCAGGTTAACAAAATTTTCGATTGTAAAAACATACCTGCATTTATCACAAAATCATCCGATAGTAGCTTTTCGACATAACCAAGATTATTGGTTTGATATAGGGAAACCGGATAATTTAAAAGAAGCAGAAGCTTTTTTTAATAATCCATAATTACACTTAAAATTTCTGCTTTATGAACAAACCATATTTAAGCAGTATTCCAAAATTGGTTAAAATAATTATTTTTGTATATATAAAGAAAGCCCGTTATAAAACAAAGCACTTAGCATGAGCGAATATCTGCCTTTATTAATTGGACTTTTATTTTTATCCGGAATTTTGGTAACGGTACTTTACCCGATTTTTAAGCAGCGATTGGGATGGGTTCTTTCTTTAGTACCCTTAACTATTTTTATTTTGCTTCTCATCTTGCTTGGAGATATTGATACCCAAACAATCAAGATACTTCCATCCGATTTTTCATTATTGCCCGGCATTGACTTCGCTTTCCGCATGGATGGGCTCAGTGCCGTTTTTGGCTTATTAAATTACAGGAATTGGATTTTTAGTGGTCTTGTATGCATCATGGTACATGAAAAAATACAATCGGCAAGCCCATTTTTTCAGTTACCTGATGTTTTTTATGGCTGCCATGACCGGACTGGTCTTTTCGGATAACTTAATGGGTTTATTTATTTTTTGGGAATTGACCAGTGTAACTTCATTTTTACTCATTGGTTTCGACCATCACCTGGAAAAATCGCGGCAAGCAGCTTTACAATCGCTGTTAATTACCGGTTTTGGAGGGCTATGTTTACTTTTTGCCGCCATTCTTATAGGACAGATTGCCGGAACATACCAGCTAAGTGAGATTATGGCCAGTAGTATCAATTTTACTGCTCATCCACAATATCAGTTAATTTTTATTTTAATATTAGTGGCCGTACTTACCAAATCGGCGCAAATTCCTTTTCATTTTTGGTTGCCCGGAGCCATGCAGGCGCCAACACCGGTAAGTGCTTATCTCCATTCGGCTACCATGGTGAATGCCGGGATTTACCTTTTATTAAGAACGCATCCGGTTCTTAGTGGGACCATTTTATGGAAATACTCGTTAATATTGGCTGGTGTTATCACTATGTTTTTAGGTGCCTGGTTCTCTATGGGTCAAAAAGATTTAAAAAGGATTTTGGCATTTACAACTATAAGTGCCTTAGGAACTATGGTTTTACTTATTGGCATTGGCACACCTCTATCTATGGAAGCTACCCTGGTCTTTTTTATTGTGCATGGATTATATAAAGGCGAATTGTTTATGGTGGCCGGAATAATTGATAAAAGTACCGGCACTCGTGATATTACGGTATTATCAAAAATATGGAAACCACTTCCTGCAACAACTATTTTCGCGGTACTTGCTTTAATTTCCATGGCCGGATTGCCTCCAATGCTTGGTTTTGTTGGAAAAGAGCTTGTTTACGTTGCAAAAATACAATTGCCCGGATTATCATGGATTATACTACCTCTGGGTGTAGGTGCAAACATTATGATGGTTGCCATTTCGCTTACTGTTTTTGTCGAAGTATTTTACTCTAAATCCAAAAAATCAGCTATTCCTATCCACTATATTGAAAAAAATTACCCTGGTATTTTATTCTTGGGCCGGGTGTTTTAGCATTGGCTGGATTGTTACTTGGGTTATTTCCTGCCGGACTTAACCAGGTTATTTCCAATGCGCTTTTTGTAACCAAAAACCAGGTAGTAGATGTTCATCTTTTATTGTGGCATGGATTTAATGAAGTTTTACTTCTTAGTATTTTTGCTATTCTACTAGGAGTTATCGTCTTCGCATTTCGTAAACCAGTAACTAAATTTATCAGGTTAACCATTAAGTGGTTTGATATATACCATCTTCCTACCATTTTTATGACTGTAATAAATCAATACTTAAAAATTGCAGGCAAAAATACCCAACGCATTCAGCATGGTTACCATCGCTATTATTTAATGACTTTTTTTGTTGTAACCCTTGCAATAACAGCTTTCCAGATTAACTGGAATTTTACAGAATTGGTACCCTTGGGAGGATTCTCAACCATACGATTAAATATTGTTATCTTGCTCATGGTTTCTTCATTAGCTGTACTTTTTGCTGTATTTTCCATGTCGAGGCTTTCGGCAATTTTAGCCATGGGTGTTGTAGGTTATGGTGTTGGATTATTATATCTTTTGTATGGAGCCATCGATTTAGCCATTACTCAGTTTCTAGCCGAAACAGTCATCATGGTTCTTTTTGTTATGGTTATTTATTACCTGCCCAAATTTGCCAGGTTATCCAATAAAAAATCGCGTATCAGGGATATCATTATCTCTTTGGCAGTAGGTGCCGGAGTAACCATCGTTGTTTTACATAGCAGAGCTTTAAATAATTATGAACCAATTTCTAATTTTTTTACCGAAAATAGTTTATTAAAAGCTCATGGGCGAAATATTGTAAATGTTATTCTGGTTGATTACAGAGCACTCGACACATTGGGAGAAATAACAGTTTTAACTCTGGCAGCCATTGGAGTTTTTAGTTTATTTCGTTTTACCATTAAAAAAGAAAGTAAATGAATAGCAACCGCTTAAGAAATATTATCCTGGAGAATATCGTAACACTTTTTATGAAAGTAATGGTTATTTATTCCTTTTATCTTTTGCTACGTGGGCATAATAACCCGGGAGGAGGATTTATTGCCGACATTATTGCCAGTACAGGTTTTATTTTTTATGCCATCATTCATGGAACAAAAGCTTTACAAAATATCATAAAATTTCAACCGCAACTATTTATAGCTTCAGGATTATCATTCGTTTTTATAGCAGCTTTTTTACCGGTTATATCTTCAAAAGAAATATTAACCGGATTATGGATACATACAAAAATTCCCGTGTTGAGAGAATTACATCTAGGGACTCCCCTCATTTTTGATACAGGAATTTTTTTAGTTGTTATTGGAGTTATTTTAACAATCGTAATTAGTATTATGGAGGTTTTAAAATGGAATTAATATTAGCAATCTTTATTGGATTATTATATGCCTGTGGTGTTTACCTGGTTTTAAGACGCAGTATTGTTAAAGTTATTCTGGGTATTTTTGTACTATCAAATGCTACCAATCTTATTATTTTCTTAGCTGGAGGTATTAAGCTAAGTGGTTCAGCATTTATAGCTGAAGGAGCCGAAAAAATTGATCCGGCAAACATTAGCGATCCTCTCCCACAAGCGTTGATACTTACAGCTATTGTTATAAGTTTAGATATTGCCTCATACATTCTTGCCTTAAAATACAAATACTTTGAAGTTACCGGAACGCACGATTTAGACCAACTTAGTAAAACCGATCAAAAATGAGCGTACTTCCCTTAGCCATATTAACACCTTTCACATTTATCATTCTGGCACTATTTATTAAAAATGTCAGAACTAAAAATTTTTTGTCGGTTGCGCTTGCCATCATAAATTTAGGAATTGCTATTTATATTTTATCTGGAGTTGATAATTCCGAAATGTTAAAAACCCAAATGGGTACATGGCCTGCACCTTATGGAATTACCCTTGTTGCCGACCGTTTTAGTGCTTTTATGTTGCTTATTTCAGCCATTGTGTTTTTGGCCGTCACTATATATTCTATTCAATCCATTGATTACGCTCGATTAAAAAACAACTATTTTATTTTTACTTACGGAGTATTAATGGGAGTTAATGGTAGTTTCCTCGCCGGTGATATTTTTAACCTTTACGTTTGGTTTGAGGTTATGCTCATGGGATCATTTATCCTTATCAGCTTTGGTAGTGAGAAAATACAACTAGAAGGAGCGATTAAATATCTTATTCTCAACCTAATTTCATCATTCTTTTTTGTAGCAGGAATAGGAATTTTATATGGAAAAATGGGAAGTTTAAATATGGCAGACCTGGCCTACAAATTTTCGCTTACCGGTGACTTCCCTAGTCTTTTTGAACCTTCTCTTATATTATTATTGGTAGGTTTTGCGATTAAAGGCGCATTATTCCCATTTTTTTCTGGCTGCCGGCATCCTATCACACCCCTCCGCCTGCTGTTTCAGCACTTTTTGCAGGCCTGCTTACAAAAGTAGGAATATATTCACTTATACGTATTTATACTTTGTTCTTACACTATTACGATTATTTCTGGAATCCCATTATTTTATGGATGGGCATATTATCTATGGTAATTGGCGTAATTACAGCCACTTCACAGTTTGATTTCAGAAAAATATTATCCTTTCATATTATCAGTCAGATGGGATACGTTATTATTGGACTTGCATTTTTTACCGTCTCCGGCTTGGCTGCAGCTATATTTTTTCTGGGCCATAATATGATTTCTAAAACAAACACCTTTCTTGTAGCCGGATGGGTACACCGGGAAAAAGGGACATTAAATTTAAAAAATTTAGGCGATATGTTTTATCGCCACACGCTATGGGGAGTGCTATTCTTTATTTCTGCATTTAGTTTAGCAGGATTACCTCCTTTAAGTGGTTTTGCAGGTAAATATTTAATTATTAAAGCAGGGATTGAAAATAATCAAATTCTTGTGGCTATGGTTGCCTTATTTGTTGGGCTTTTTACATTATTTTCGATGGTTAAAATATGGATTGAAGTATTTTGGAAAAATAATCCTAAACAAGAATATTCAGAAAAAGTATTGCCAAAAGCTAAATATTTACCTTTTGGGTACATGATAACCGGTTCCATTTTTTTAGCTCTGGCAATTATAGTTATGGGTGTATGGGCCGAACCTATTGCAGGATTTTGTGAAAAAGCAGCAACCGACTTACTTAACAACCAAAAGTATATCAATTTTGTATTGCCATGAAAATAATTAATTCCTTTTTAACATTTATATTCAGGCTCTTTAACCTGTTAATTTTATTTATTTACTTTAGTTATAAAGTAATAAATTCTGGCTGGGTAGTTGGTTGGCTGGTTATCAAAGGATATCGTGGTGAACATGAAGGGATTGTTAAATATTATCCACAAAGTAAAAAACCATGGCATATTATTTTACTCTTTAACTTAATTAGTATGACTCCTGGTTCCTTAAGCATAGATCTATCAGAGGGCCATAAAACAATATTTGTACATTTATTAAATAGCCATGACAAAAAAAACTTTTTCGACACTACACAAAAAATTGAAAAAATGTTGCTTAGAAGTTTTAATTAAAAACAAATTATGCTGATAATGACTGAATTTGGAAATACTTTTTTGGAATATGCATCGTTGGCAGCACTATGGATTATGACAATTAGCTTAATATTTCCATTATACAGGCTTTTTAAAGGGCCTACCCTGCCTGACAGGGTGGTAGCTCTTGATCAAATTGCTTTTATTATTGTTGGAATTATTATTTGTGATGTATTTTATACGCGAAATGCAATGTTACTTGATGTGGCCTTAACGGTTTCGTTATTACTCGTTTTTGGATCAATGATTATTGCCCGTTATTTATATAAAAAACAAAACGAAAAGGATTGATATTGTTGCTGGAATTTTAGTTTTGATAAGTGCATTGATAATATTTATTGCATCAATTGGTATTCTCCGATTTAAAAGTCTTCATAGCCGAATGCATGTGGTAACAAAAGTATCATCTTTTGCATTTGTATTATTACTTATAGCCCTAAACATCTTGTTTCTTCATTGGAAAATTGCTTTAATTACTTTAATCATATTTCATGTTTTAATATTTCTATCCCCCATTTCTGCTCATATGATAGCTAAAGTATCTGATTTCACAAAAAAAGAAAATAAAAATAACAGAGATTAATATCTGATAATTAAAGTATAAAGAACCAAATTACAAAATCTACCTTTCAAAAAATATAAATTAATTTTATATTTTAAATCATAGCTGTCCTAAATATTTTTAAAATTAAAAAATACAAACGTAATTACAGGTATTTTGGACAGATTTTTACTATTATTAAAAACGAATCCCCCCATTTAAATAAAATCCCTTGTTTATATT
>JAYEKP010000095.1:0-3259 GCA_034661075.1 Bacteroidota bacterium | reverse complement strand
AATTTCTTTTTCTTCATGATTTTTTTCCAGTTCATTTATTTTTAAAAAATTTGCTTTATTTTGTTCTTTCAATACCTCTATAATCCTTTCCTGGCTTTTGTTTTTATATAAAATAACCAGTATAATTATCGGGATAAGGCAAACTAATACCATTTTAAAAATAACATAAAGAGACAGGGTGCTTTTTCCAACAAACCGGATATAGAAAACAAAAGCTGTAGCAGTAAAAACAAGTAATAAAGCATTAAGTATAAATGGAGGGCCACTTTCCCATTCACTTGCTTTAAACCATTTGGGTAAAAGCAAAGGTAATCCTACAAATATGAATACAGAAACTAAAAAAGTAATACCACCAAACCCGGCAACATATAGTAATCGATTATTATAATCGAGTGTTTCTAAAGGGAAAGGCTGAAAAAAAAAGCACAAAAAAAAATACGCCAAAACTAATCATGAAAATTCGTCCCAGTTCTTCTTTAAGCAAGCTTGATGTGTGCTGCTGAGTAATTATGAGCCACTTCTTCTTCATGCATATTTCCCGTTTCATGTTCGTGGTCATGTTCCTTAAATTGCTTAGCTGTCTCGTCATGAACATGCGTATCATTTTCATAGGAATGATTATGGTTATCTGTGTTATGATTGCAACTTGTCATAGCTATATATGATATAGCCAATAAAAGAATGAAAATCTTTTTCATTGGTACTAAAAATTTTTATGATGAATAAAAAAATCGGGAATGATACTCCCTGAAATTGTTTGTTTAGAATTTAAACAAATATTGGTGGTGCCCGGAGCTGATTGGTATAAAACAGAGGTTCATATCGGGTTTCAATATAAAAAGAGTTCCTTTCAGATTTCTGATTGAGAAAAAAATCAGAAAAAAGATGTTCCGAGGTAGCTATAAAAACAGGATCTATAGATATCTGCCTTAAAACTTCAATCTGAAAGTGGCATGCATGGTCATCACAATCGTCATCGTCATTAATTTCTTCGGTGAAAGGATTATGATGATGGCTTGTATGGCAATGATTACAAACAAAATCATGATCTGAATCATGATGGTGTTGCGGAATGATGCTATGAGCAAAAATAATTGCCTAAGCTAACAGAAGAAAGGGTATTACGGCTTTTTTATTCTTTATCACAGCTCAAAGATACAGAAATATTTTCCTTTTATTTAGTTTTTTTATATTTTAGGACTGACAAAAAATCAATTGCTATGAGCTCTTTTTTAATTTTTATTCTTATAATGTTATTTGGTATTGTGCCTATATCTTATTTTGTTTACTGGTATAAATACCGTGGTACTATTATTTACAAAACAGCTTTTGCCATATTAATCACCAACTTACTCGTAGGAATTGCTTCATTTGGCATTGGACATTTTGGAATCAAATATATTTATTGGTATATCCCCATTGATTATTTGGCTTTATTAATAGGAAATTTGATTTTTAAAAAATATGTTCAGAAACCTGTCAAAATAACAACAGATACATTAAAAAAATTGGTTAAAGGTGATTTGAATGTTAAAATCGAAGAAAAATACAAATTAAGTAATGATGAAACAGGGCAGATGAATCTTGCCTTAGATGAGATGATAAGCAGTTTAAAAGAAACGGCTGAATTTGCTCGGCAGATTGGAGAAGGAAATCTCGATCATGAAATTAAGCTTCTCAGCGAATCTGACCATTTACGAATTGCCTTAACTGAAATGAAAGAAAAGTTGCAGGAAGCAAAAAAAATACAGGAAGAAAAACGTATTGAAGAAGAAAAACATTCCTGGGCTAATGAAGGTTTAGCAAAACTAAATGAAATTCTTCGCAAACATAATGATGTTGAAGAATTATCCTACCAAATCATAAGCTTCCTGGTTAATTATATCAATGCAAACCAGGGCGGAATTTTTATAAGAAATAACGAAGATTCAAAAAATATTACACTAGATCTTAAATCGTTTTATGCTTTTAACCGGCGTAAGTACATTAAAAAATCCTTTGAATTAGGTGAAGGTTTAGTAGGTAATTGTGCGATTGAGAAAAAACGGATCCACTTAACCGAGATCCCAGATAACTATATTAGAATTACTAGTGGATTGGGAGGTTCAAACCCCCGAAGTTTAATACTCATTCCCATGAAACTGGAAGAAGAGGTGTTAGGAGTAATGGAAATTGCATCTTTTAACAAATACGAAGACTACCAAATAGAATTTCTGGAACAAGCTTGTCTTAGTGTTGCCAGCTCGTTAAACATGGCCGAAACCAATAAACGTACCAGTGAATTGTTGGAAAAAACACAACAACAAGCCGAAGAAATGTCTGCTCAGGAAGAAGAAATGCGACAAAATATGGAAGAGTTGCAAGCTACGCAAGAAGAATCGTCCCGCAAAGCCGAAGATTTTGAACAACAAATTATTGAACTACAAAAGACAAATGAAAAATTAGAAGGTCAATTAGAAAGAGCAAAAGCTAAAATAAAAACTTTAGAAAATAAGTGGTCAAAAAAATAAATAACTGCTAATTATTATAAAAGATAATTACCTCTATTATTTAATAATACAATAACAATTTATATTATTTCTTAAACTTATCCTCATCAATTATAAATAATCTGTTTCTCCATAAGCTCAAAATAATTTATGGTTGCATAAAAAGTTTAACTAATAGAATTAATTCTACATTTATAAAACTTTTCATGCACCATATTAATTAACGAAAAATAAATTAAAAAATTAGGATTTTATTTCAATATGTTTAATTTTACATATCTATATTTTAACTCTTAAACATAGAAAAAATGAAGAAATATAACCCTAAAAAACTACTTGCAGTTTTAGCTGCCACCTTATTTATTTTCAGTTGCAACCCTGACAAAAAAAATAATGAACTTATCATTTTTCATGCCGGTAGCTTATCAGTTCCTTTTAAACAAATGAAAGAAAAATTTGAAAAGGAAAATCCAGGAGTAGAAATTTTTATTGAATCGGCAGGGAGTGTTAAATGTGCAAGAAAAATTACTGATTTAAATAAGCCCTGCGACATTATGGCTTCGGCCGATTATAAAGTTATTGATCAACTATTAATTCCTGAATATGCTCAATGGAATATTCAGTTTGCTACCAACGAAATGGCTATTGTTTACCACGATGCTTCTAATTATTCCAAAGAAATCAATGAGGACAACTGGCCTGAAATCCTTTTACGTGAGGATGTAATTTTTGGACGCTCAGATCCAAACTCAGACCCTTGTGGTTACCGG
>JAYEKP010000094.1:0-16677 GCA_034661075.1 Bacteroidota bacterium | reverse complement strand
TTTAACGTTTAAGTTTTTGCCATCAACCTTGAAATCAGCCTGCTCATAGTCTAATTTTCTTTTATTCATTAGCTCCTTTGCATATACCGTTAAATCTTCTTTGGACTTACCCCAAATTAAAGGCCTGTCTTTTTTAGCATATAAAAGTCGGTTAACCAGCGTAGGAACATCCATTTCCAGGTAAATTGTGGTCCCATTTTTACGCATTCTGTCCATATTATCAAAAAAGCAAGGAGTGCCTCCTCCTGTAGAAATTATGGCATCTTTATATTTTTCAATAACTTCTGATAATGCTTCTTTTTCAATAACCCTGAACTCTTCTTGCCCTTTCTCATACATTAAAAATCGTATCGTCGTATTAAATTTTTTTTCAATATAAGTATCCAAATCAACAAAAGGTAAATTCAGTTTATTGGCTAGTTTTTTCCCAATGGTTGATTTTCCGCTAGCCATAAATCCAATTAAGAAAATTCTCATCATCGGTTTTTTTTGATTAAATTATAAAATTAAAAAAATAAGTTAATCTTTACCATTCTGGAACAAACTCATTTGTGATGTATCGTCTTGATCATCATTAGTAGATTCTTTTGGTTTTACTTCGGTTTCTTTAATTAAAGGTTCAAGTTCTTTAACCACTTTAACTTCGTAGTTCGACAATCGTTTACCTCGTGCTTTATAGCTTTTTACGCCAATAAAATCAGCGATTTCAATTATCTCACTATCACGATTTTTGTGTTTACCGCCAAATGACACCTCAAGTCTGGGATATTCCACTTCAGTAATTTTTATTAAGCGCGACTCTTCATTATCGCCAATAAAACTTATTAGCTTATCTGTTGGATCTATCGTAAATCGTTTAACATAATAATACTCAAGATCAGCATCGTAATAAACGGCCGAAAATATTTTATCAGGCCTGAATTTTTCAACAAACAATACATCTTCTTCGAAATGATTCATTAAATCATAAGATGCCAATCTATACTTGCCAGATTTTGTAATAACCAAAATTTTATCATCGTTATGAAATTCACCCAAATATTTTCCACGGCCATCATCGTTAAGACGAAGGACCTCTTCTTCAAACCAAATTTTTCTACCACCCAACGTTGATACGCCTTCATCTTTAAGAACAATTTTATGCACGGCATATTTCGATAGAATATTTCCCATTGATTGACGCCCTTTAATGGATAACTCGCTAAAATCGAATTCAAAAACCGGTTTTTTTAATCTCGGCCTTGGCCGTAAATAAACCTTTACAATCTCGGCTTCGCCGTTTGGGTTGGCTGTCATATATAATATTTTAGAGCCTTTGGTGCCTTTAGTGATATCATACTCTTTATCGCGCGTAATACCTTTAATAGCACATCGTTTTACCATGATATTCCCATTTAACCCATCGCGATAAATTACATTATAAATGGTACGTGTATCGTTTCGTTTAAAAACAGCTACATGAATAATATCTTTTCCAACAAAAGTTTTTTCCGATACTTTGGTAATAAGATATCTTCCGTCGCGTAGGAAAACAATAATCTCATCAATATCTGAACAGTCACACACAAATTCATCTTTTCGCAACGATGTACCTATGAAGCCCTCTTGCCGATCGGCATACAATTTTTGATTGGCAACAACCACCTGTGTAGCTTCTATTGATTCTAAATTTCGTATTTCGGTTTTTCGATCTCGCCCGTCGCCATGTTTTTTCCGTATTTGTTTAAAATAATTAATGGCAAAATCAATAATATTATCTAAATGATTTTGTACTTCTTTCATTTCATCCTCAAGGCCTCTGATTATTTCCTCGGATTTTTTAGAATCATATTTCGAGATACGTTTAATCTTAATCTCAGTAAGTTTTATGATATCATCGCGAGTAACTTCTCGAAGCAACATCTTTTTAAAAGGTTCTAATCCTTTGTCGATTGTTTCGATAACATTCTCCCAGGTTTCACTTTCCTCAATATCATGATAAATTCGATTTTCGATAAATATTTTCTCAAGCGACGACATGTGCCAAGATTCCTTAAGCTCTGCCATTTTTATTTCCAGCTCGCGCTTAAGCAATTGAACCGTACTATCGGTTGAAATTTTAAGCATTTCGGTTACCCCGACAAATAATGGTTTGGCATCCTTGATCACACATGCATTTGGAGAGATAGACACTTCACAATCGGTAAAAGCGTACAATGCATCAATGGTTTGATCGGGGGATGTTCCAGCCGGAAGATGTACTAAAATTTCTACATGCTCGGCTGTATTATCGTCTATTTTACGTATTTTAATTTTTCCTTTTTCGTTGGCTTTAAGAATTGAATCGATTAAACTTTGTGTGTTTTTACCAAAAGGCAGTTCGGTGATTTTTAATGTTTTTCTATCTTCCTTTTCAATTTTAGCTCTGATTTTAATTGAACCTCCACGTAATCCATCATTGTATTTACTAAAATCGGCTATTCCACCTGTTGGAAAATCCGGAAATAATTCAAATTCTTTTCCTTTAAGATAAGCAATCGAGGCATCGATTAATTCATTAAAATTATGAGGTAAAATTTTAGAAGCTAGTCCAACAGCAATTCCCTCTACTCCTTGTGCTAATAATAACGGAAATTTAATAGGTAATGTTACCGGTTCTTCATTTCGTCCATCATACGATTTTTTCCATTCGGTTGTTTTGGGGTTAAAAACAACATCCAGGGCGAATTTTGTTAACCGGGCTTCAATATATCTGGGGGCTGCGGCACTATCGCCGGTAAGGGTATTTCCCCAGTTACCTTGTGTATCAATAAGGATATCTTTTTGCCCTAATTGAACCAAAGCATCACCAATGGAAGCATCTCCATGAGGATGATACTGCATGGTATAACCAATAATGTTGGCTACTTTATTGTATCTTCCATCATCAAGCCTTTTCATGGCATGTAATATCCTACGCTGAACAGGCTTTAATCCATCATGCAAATGAGGAACGGCACGTTCTAAAATTACATACGATGCATAATCAAGAAACCAATCTCTATACATTCCCGACAACTGCATAATTTTATGCAGTTCATCTCCTGATTTTTCTTTACCTTCTGTATTAGTGTCTTTTGCTAATTCGTTATTTTCAGATTGTTCAAGGTTCTCTTTATTCTCAGTACTCATTCCTGTATCCTCAATATTTAAAATATTTTTTTCATCTATCTGTTACGATTCAGGTTATCGTTCTTCAATGACATCAATATTAAGATTATCAACAATAAAATCCTGTCTTTCGGGTGTATTTTTACCCATATAAAATTCCAGCAGTTCATTTATGGCATCTTCGCGACGTAACCTTACCGGGTCGAGCCGAATATCTTTACCAATAAAATGTTTAAACTCATCGGGGGATATTTCTCCCAACCCTTTAAATCGGGTAATTTCCGGGCTATTTTTTAATTTTTTTATGGCCTGGTCTTTTTCTTCTTCACTATAACAGTAAAACGTTTCTTTTTTATTTCTTACCCTAAATAATGGTGTTTGAAGGATAAATAAATGTCCGTTTTTTACCAGGTCAGGGAAAAATTGTAAAAAGAATGTTAATAGTAACAACCGGATATGCATTCCATCAACATCAGCATCAGTAGCTACAATGACGCTTTTGTATCGTAAGTTTTCAATCCCTTCTTCAATATTTAAGGCAGCCTGCAATAAATTAAATTCTTCGTTTTCATAAACAATTTTTTTGGTTAATCCATAAGTATTTAATGGTTTCCCTTTTAAGCTAAAAACCGCCTGTGTGTTTACATCGCGCGATTTAGTAATAGAGCCACTAGCCGAGTCACCCTCGGTAATAAAAATCATAGTATCATTTTTTCGCTCATCGCTTGAGTTATAATGAACTCTGCAATCGCGAAGTTTGCGGTTATGTAAACTGGCTTTTTTGGCTCGTTGTTTTGCCAGTTTTTTGATACCCGAAATAGCTTTTCGTTCTTTCTCCGATTCGTGAATTTTCTTTAACAGGATATCTGCTATTTCCTGATTTCTGTGCAAATAATTATCCAATTCATTTTTTAAAAAATCGCTTATAAAATTACGAATAGATACTCCGTTGGGAGAGATATTCTTGGATCCAAGTTTCGTTTTTGTTTGCGATTCGAAAACCGGCTCTTCTACCTTAAGGCTAATAGCTGCAACAATTGACATGCGTATGTCAGAAGGTTCAAAATCTTTTCGATAATAATCGCGAATCGTTTTAACATAGGCTTCACGAAAAGCGGCTAAATGGGTTCCTCCCTGAGTAGTATGCTGGCCGTTTACAAAGCTGTAATATTCTTCTCCATATTGGGTTCCATGCGTTATTGCAATTTCAATATCATCTCCTTTAATATGTATAATCGGATAAATTCCATCGGAGCTCATATTCTCTTCCAACAAATCACGCAAGCCGTTCTCAGAGTAGAATTTCTCACCATTCAATCGAATCACCAATCCGGAGTTGAGGTAAACATAGTTTCTTACCATCGATTCTACATACTCTTTCATATAGTGATAATTCCCAAAAAGGTCTTTATCGGGTTCGAAAGAAACCATGGTTCCGTTTTTCTCCTTTGTTGGTTGAACCTGAGCATCCAGAACTACACTTCCTTTTTCAAATTCTATTTGTTTTCTTTCACCTTCACGATAAGCTTCGATACGAAAATTTTCGGAAAGAGCATTTACCGCTTTAATACCTACTCCATTTAATCCGACAGATTTTTTAAAAACTTTTGAATCGTATTTGGCGCCGGTATTCATTTTGGATGAAACATCCAATAATTTTCCTAAAGGAATTCCACGGCCATAATCTCTAATTCTAACACTATTGTCGGAAACTTCAATATCAATTGTTTTCCCAAATCCCATCATAAACTCATCAATAGAGTTATCCATTACTTCTTTGAGTAATACATATATTCCATCATCAGGAGATGAGCCATCGCCTAATTTACCAATATACATTCCGGGACGTTTCCGAATATGTTCCTTCCACTCAAGCGTACGAATGCTGTCTTCTGTATAGTTTGCCGTCATTTCTGCTAAATTTTCGTAAATATAACCAAAAGAAAATTCACTGATAAAATTGTTTATCAACAAGTTTCTGTAGTAAACTGTTAATAAACGGTTAAATGATGCAAAATAAATAAAAACCAATTATAATATGAAGTACCGTGTTGTTGAAAAGTTATCAACAAGGGAAAATACCCATCTGTTTCATCAGTATCGAGGCATTCATATTTTGGGTTATTCCATTTCGTAATGTATAATCAAAGAAAATTTGCTGTCCGCTGATTTCTACTTCAAAACATTGATTTTTTATTTTTTCAGAATATTGGTTTTCCAACTCACACAATGTTAAATCGTGAGTAGCAATCACACCTGTTGCATTAAGCTTAATTAAATGTTCTACAAATTTCCACGAACCTTTGGCTTTATCAACAGAATTTGTTCCTTTTAATATTTCATCCAAAAGGATAAACAGTTCTTTTCCCGATTTTAATGCATCAATAATCTGTTTTAACCTTCTTAATTCGGCATAAAAATAGGATTCGTTTTCTTTTAACGAATCGGATGTCCGCATTCCTGAATAAAGATACATCAACCTAAAATTAAACTGTTTTGCACAAACCGGCAGGCCGTTCATAGCTAAAATTAAATTAATACCAACCGTTCTCAAAAAAGTACTTTTTCCGGCCATATTCGCTCCGGTAATTATATTTATTTGTCCTGTTTTATCGATTCTAAAATCATTATCTACTCTTTTATTGGGAAAAATTAGTGGGTGTCCGAGTTCTTTAGCTTCTATAACAAGATGGTTTACTACTTGTGGAAAAATATACTCCGGATAATTAAATCTAAAATTGGCCATACTGCAAAATGCATCTAACTGAGCAATACCATTAATCCATTGTAAAATATTATCTCCATATTGTTTTTTCCATTTTTCTAACCGCATTAACGATAACAAATCCCACATTAACGTAGCATTTAATATCAAACCTACCATTATATTTAAACGTGAATCAAAAGCATCAATAATGCGTGTTAATTTTTTTAAAGTAATACTTGCTGATTGCTTATTATTAACATGAAATTCTTTTTTCAGCTGATTGAGCTCAAAACTATGAAATAAAGAATTTTCAAAGATTTGAATCAACTGGTGATAATTTTTTAATATGGCTATCTCCTCCGTTATTACTCGTTGTTCTTTATTCGTTCGTCGCATGATAAGGCTGGCAACAAACAACTGGCTTAAAGCAAAAAAAGCAAATACCGAGTAATGTAACCACCCCAAAATTAACAAGAATAGCGAAGAGATCGTTAACAATGGCAAAGCCCAAACAATCACCTTATAATACCATTTATTGATGAAATAGACAGGTGCTTTAGCCCATAATTTAATTTTCTGATTATCATCGGGTGATATTTCTACTAACTTCCCGGTGGCTTGTAAATGTTGACGACAATCAATTTTATTGGACAACTCCTGAACAGCTTGTTGTATATGTTCAATTTTTTGTTTGTTCAATAAAGGATTTAATAGCCTGTTGGCTAAAAAGACCCTCCCTGCTTGTGTAAATGTCCGATTTAAACATTGAAAAAGAGAACCTGTGCCAAATAAATCCAAATCATAAGCATAGGCATGATCACGAAGCATAAATTCTTCTCCATTGTTAAATTCTGAAAAATCGTAATTCAATGCTTTAAGCTCTTGCTTATTTATTTGGATAAAATTCTGCACTAACATTAGTTTCTGATTTTGAGCCAGATGAAGGGCAACAAAACCAATAAATAAAACAAGCCAGGGAAGCGATAAAATTAACCTAATACACGAAAAGTCTTTTATGGTAAAAACGATTCCAACGATAAACAAAAGAAAAGAAACAAAACGAAGGACTCCAAGCCATAAAATTCTATGCTTAAGGCTGGACTCTTTTTTTTGAAAATCGTTAATTCGCTCTTTATAAAAAAAATTTATTCCCGAATTCGGCATCGTTTATCTTTCTATTTTATATTCGCTCTTTTTCAAAAATGTCGCGTGTTTTTCGCGCAAAATCTTTTACTTCTAAATCACAAAATTTATCGTAAGGTATTTCGTCTAATACCTTAAGGGTTACTTTATGTTTACCATAGAATAAACCATAACGATTTAAAATATCGGGAACTGTTCCTGAAATAATAACTGGTAAAACAGAACGTTTTGTTTTTTGAGCTAATCGGAATGCTCCTTCTTTAAAATTTCCCAACCGGCCATCTTTAGAACGTGTTCCTTCAGGAAAAATAATCATATTACAACCTATCCTAAGGACTTTTTCTCCATCGATGATCATCTTTTTTATACTGGTTTTACTTGTTCTTAACAATTTTATATCCCCTTTTAATCGCATAAGCCAACCAAAAACCGGAATTTTAAATACCTCTGCCTTAGAAACCCATCGAAATGGAACCCCTAACCGATACATAGCAATTACATCCTCTATCGATTGATGATTGGCTACAATAATATAGGTCGTATTTTTTTTAATCTTTTCTTTTCCAACAACACGAACTTTCCACCAGGGAATCAGTTTGGTATATAAACTCCCCCAGAAAATTGAAAAACAATTCAGAAAATAAAGCCGTTTATCGAACCAAAAAGTAAACACCCAAATAGCTAAAAAAAATGGTGAAAGGAAGAGTATCGTTAATAATACGATAATCCAAATATAAACGGAGTAAAAAACTTTTTGAATCATTCTTTTCTAAACAGGTTCGTTTTATTACTCTCCAAAAATACATTTTAAAAATTGTTTTTAATAAAATAATAGAAACAGACTGGGTTTATTTGTATTAAAAATAAATGAATGGTAAAAATGGTATATTTTTTGATTATTTAATGATAACTTATTAATTTCACATGCTCTTTTGAGCATAAAAAAACAATGTTAATTATGAAAATAAGAACCTTACTGATCATATTCTTTATAGTATTTATTAGTCTTCCTTCATTTTCTCAAGAGGATGAAACCACGAATTTAGATACCATTTATCATTTGGGTGGAAGAAAAAAAATTGTTGAGGTAAAAAACATTTCGGCAGCTACAGTCCGTTATAAAGAACAAGAATCTGATGAAACAGTTGTATTGGAAAGAAAGCAAATACAAAAAATCATATTCAGTAATGGCCGGATAGAGGTATTTAATAAACCTGTTTTTATGATGGTGGATGAAGGTAGCTGGAAAACCGTAATTGTTACCGATAACAAAGATGATGTTACTGGCTTATACGAACGAGGCAAAGTTGATGCCCGCTCGTCGGCAGGAAGCCGGAATGCAAAATCAGCTAAAAAAAGTGCAACGATACGTATTCAAAAGAAAGCTGCAAACTTAGGAGGATTAATAGTTCTTATAACAAAAGAAGAATCTGTGGGTGGTTTTGGTGAAGCTCCTACTTATTATATAGAAGGAATTGCTTATGGGTATGAACCATTACCCGAAGAAGAAGAAAAGGAAGAATAAAAAAAGGGAGAAAAAATTCTCCCTTTTTTTTATTCTTCTAAACCAAGTACGTCTAGCCCTTGTTTAAATACAATATCTTTGGGAATTTGTTCTTTTTGAATTCTATATAAATCCTCTAATAGCTCATCACGAATATATCCCTTCTCTTCAATCATTTTTTTAGCCTTTTCATAATCTCCGTTTCCTTGTATTACTAAAATCTCTTCGGCCAGTTGAAACATAGCATCTTGCATTTTTTCAAAATCAATGGTATAAGTACCCAATTTTTTATTTCTTGTAAAAGCTCCTTTTTCTTCAAAATAATAAAACCTAATCATATTGGCAACTCCCTGATCATTAGAAATACCAAATCGTACCGAACGAAAAATATCAGCCATATAGGTAACATAATTATCCATAATATCTGTTTCGGGCAGCTCGCCCATTTCATGAAGTTTAGTCAGAAAAAATAAGCTTAAAATATCATTTTTACACTCTTCAATAACATTATATTGTTCCTTTAATCCATCTCGGACGGTACCTTCCTGGGTAACCATATTTTTAATTCCCAAAGCACTACCCACTTCATAAAACATAGTGTTTTGAAAAAATGCATCAAATTTTACATGTTCTCTTTGATTTTTATCAATAAGTAAGTGTGCAATAGGTTTTAAAATTTTTTCAAATTTTGCTTCCATCACATTTTTAAATTGTAATTTACGGCTTCCTACTGCTAATTGAACTCTCCCATCTCGAGGTAAAGTAATGGCAATTTTTTTACTTCCGGCATTCCAATTTCCCGAGCAATAAATAACATCATATACCATAATATCCGAAAGAGCACCAGGAATTTCTGTTTTATACTTTTCATCAACTGGTAAATTTTTCTGCAAAAATGGAACTAGAAGTGAATACTTTTCCATGTTTTTGCTCGATTCAATATCTTTAACAAGTAGCATTGATTGATAAGACGCTTTAGAATAATAAAGCCTATCATCAATATCTTCAATAGGGCCAACTATAAAATCAAGGATATTATCTTTCATCATCATCCATGCAAGATTACTTTGATAATAATCATCTGTTAATAGTGCTTCGGCTCTTTCCAAAAGATAATTTTTAAAATTATTATCCTCGGCTAATGATGCAGCTTGCTTCATCAACTCGGCAATTTTAACTAGTTTATTTTTATAAGCTTCATGGTAAGGAACCGTTTTGAGTCCACCTACTTCATTTCTTCGTAAAAGGGTGTAGGAATCAAATTTCTTAAGGTCATCAAAAGTGTCAAATTCCTGATAGGTCATATCAACAGGATAAAAATTGGCTCCATCCGGTTTAGGGTCTACACCATCAATGAAAGGTTGCATTCCATTAAGCCTGTCCCACGGCCCATAGTTGATATAAAAATATTCTTTGTATTTTTCGTTGGGAATAGATTTTAAATATTTTTCTTTATTCCCACAGGTTTGAATCCAGTATAATTCATCAATAATTTTGGCGGCTTCAAACAATAATGGAATCATCTCTTTCTGATTTTCGCTTAAAACACTCAAATCAGTGGTTAGCTCAACATCAGCATAATTGGCTAATAATTTGTCTATTTTTGTCTGCTTCTGGGTTTGCTGTTTTTCTGTTTTATTTTTACACGTTGTAAACAATATGGGGAACAAGAACAAGCTTAAAACAATAATTTTTTTATACATAATCCTGGGTTTTTAGGTTTTAAATTATTTTGAATCAAAATTTAAAAGAGAGTGGAAGAAATCTTCAATTAAAAATACAAATAATATTAACCCAAGTCAACAGTAATTAAAATAAACCAGGATGGAAATAAAAAATAAATCCCTCAATTCAAAGAGTTAGAACATAGTAGATAAAAATTCATTAATTGAAATATTGTGAAAATATTTTTTAAAATCAATTGTTTTTAAAACTTCCCGAATTTCCTCTTCTTTATGTCTATTATTTTTTAGTAATTTTTCAATATCTACAATATCTTTTTCGCCAAAAAAATCACCATAAATTTTTAGGTTAGTAATGATTCCCTTTTCAACATTTAAATGTATCTCCAAATTTCCTCCATTGGTTCTGATAAGTTTCTCAAAATTATATTTTGGAGAGTAACCAAAATTCCAGTCCCAGGTATTATATTTTTTTTCGACTAATTGATTAATTTTTTCAATATCTTCATCTGTATATTCATATAATACAGCATTTTCCTCTGAGTTCACCATAAAATCGAAAATCTTATCATGAAACTCCATTACAGACATTTTCTCGGGTAAATGTTCGCTAATATTAGTTACACGGCTTCGCACAGATTTTACACCTTTGTCTTGATATTTTAGAGGATTAACTTTTAGCGCTTTCGACAAATCGGCCATTACAGATGAAAATAATAACGTGCCATGATGTAACACTCTCCGTTTAAAAACATGCTCTGCATTTCCAGATACTTTTCGTCCATTAATCATAATATCGTTACGCCCCTCAAATTTGGCATCCACACCCAGATGCTTTAGTACATCAATAACAGGTTGGGTATATTTTTTAAAATCGACTAAATTGCTTTCGTTATGAACATTTTTAATAAAGGTAAAATTCAGGTTGCCTAAATCATGGAAAACAGCTCCTCCGCCCGAAAGCCTTCGTACTACATCAATATTATTCTCTTTTACATGACCGATATTTATTTCGGCCAGGGTATTTTGATGCTTGCCAACAATTATTGAAGGCCTGTTTCGCCATAGCATAAAACAGTTATCATTAAAATTTTTAAGTACATATTCTTCGGCTGCAAGGTTGAAATATGGATTGGTTTCCGGATTTTTTATACAAAGCATAATAAATTTATTGTTGGTTTAACGATAAAAGAATTAAGAAGAATAACAATCAGCAATTAAATTTGTTTGATATTTTTTTTGAAGTATGTCGATACAGATAAAAAACCAGTATCCCGATTAAAGTGCCTAAAACAGCACCACCAATTACATCAAGCGGATAATGAACCCCTAGATATATGCGACTGTAGGAAACTATGGCAGCCCAAAAAATTATAAAAATTGAAAACTGTTTTTGGGCGAACAGTTTTTTCAGAAAAAAGGCTACGGCAAAAGTATTTGCTGCGTGCGAAGATATAAACCCATACTGCCCTCCACATTTATTATTTACCAGATGAACAATATCTTGTAGTTCAGGATTATGGCATGGCCGCAGCCGTTGAAAAACCTCTTTAAAAGCATGTACTGAAATTTGGTCGGCTAATGTCACCACCAAGGCAATAAACAACAAAGTAATAATTGTTTTCCATCTTTGTTTATAGATGATATATGCAATAATTAGTAAATACAGTGGAAGCCAAAATAACTTTCCGGAAAACCACCACATGATTTGATCCCAAAAAGGAGAATTTAATCCATTTAAAAAAATAAAAAGTTGGGTATCTAAATTTTTCAATACTTCTAACATATATCTAATTCGAATGAAGTTGTTTCCAAATCAAATCTTTCAATTCCTGAATTCCTTTTTGTGCCACAGAAGAAATAAAGAGATAAGGAATTTGAGGTAAATCTTTCTTCATCTCTTGCATTAATTCATCATCAAGCATATCGGATTTGGTAATCGCCAGCACCCTTTTCTTATCTAATAATTCAGGATTATATTTTTCAATTTCTGAAAGGAGCGTTTTATATTCAGTGTTAATATCATCGCTATCGCAGGGAACCATAAAAAGAAGCATAGCATTTCTTTCAATATGCCGCAAAAAACGATGCCCGAGTCCTTTCCCTTCGTGAGCATCTTCAATTATCCCCGGAATATCGGCCATTACAAAAGATTGCATATTCCGGTATTGTACAATCCCCAGGTTAGGTACAAGCGTTGTAAACGGATAATCGGCGATCTTAGGTTTTGCAGCCGACACAACAGAAAGTAAGGTCGATTTTCCGGCATTGGGAAAACCCACTAAACCAACATCAGCCAAAATTTTTAACTCCAAAACAAACCATCCTTCTTTTCCTTCTTCACCTGGTTGTGCATATCGTGGCGTTTGGTTGGTGGATGATTTAAAATGAGTATTCCCCAATCCTCCACGCCCTCCTTGGAGCAAAATTTGCTCCTGCTGATCTTCAGTAATTTCGGCTAACACTTCATCGGTTTCAGCATCTTTTGCAATCGTTCCTAAAGGTACTTCTACAATTACATCTTTCCCATCGGCTCCGGTTCGCTGGGCACTACCTCCAGCTTGTCCACTAGTGGCAAAAATATGTTTTTGATATTTTAAATGTAACAAGGTCCATAACTGTGCATTTCCTTTAAGAATAATGTGGCCGCCACGGCCACCATCGCCTCCATCAGGCCCACCTTTAGACACAAACTTTTCGCGGTGCAAATGCGGAGAGCCTGCTCCTCCTTTGCCCGAGCGTAAAAATATTTTTACATAATCCACAAAATTAGAACCTGTCATCTATTTATATCTTTCAATGATTGTACAAATTTTATCAAAGATAACATCAATTTCGCCAATTCCGCAAACCGATTCACATTTTCCCATTTTTTTGTAATAATCTTTTACAACTTTAGTGGTGGTATTATAAATATCAATCCTTTTTTTTATAATGTCAAGTCTCTGATCATCGGGCCTTCCCGACTGATAATATCTTTGAACTAACCGCTCAACAATTACTTTTTCATCGGCCTCTAGCGAAATCATTACATTAATTTTTGCTCCTATTTCAGATAAAATCTGTTGAAGCTGGTTAGCCTGATTTATGGTTCGTGGAAAACCATCAAAAATAAAACCTTCGGAAGGTGGATATTTTTCTAATTCATGTTTAATAATATCAACAGCCATCTCATCAGGAATATAATATCCTTCATCAATATGACTTTGCGCTTTAATTCCTAAGGGAGTTTTTTCTGCAATTGCTTTACGCAAAATCTCACCGGTAGAAATATGTTGTAAATGGTGTTTTGCAATTATCTTCTTCGATTGCGTACCTTTCCCTGCCCCGGGTGGGCCAAATAAAACAATATTTACCATAAAGGTGATTAACTTTTTAAGGTGTAAATATCCGGTAAGTTTCTTCCTAACCCATCATAATCTAATCCATACCCAATAATAAAATCATTAGGAATTTCCATCCCTACATAATCAATAGCAATATCCTTATCATAGGCTTCGGGTTTTAAAAGCAAGGTAGTAATTTTTACTCTGTTAGCTCCAAATTTATTGAGCTCTTTTACAATTTGTTCCAATGTAATCCCTGTATCTACAATATCTTCAAGAACAATAATATCACGTCCGCTTATTTTTTCGTTAATACCAATCAACTGTTTTACATTACCTGTTGTTGTTGTTCCATGATAAGAAGAAAGCTTTAGAAATGTTATTTCACAATTAAAATCAATTTGCTTTAATAAATCGGCCGTAAACATAAAAGATCCGTTAAGGATACTAATAAAAAGTGGAACATTCTTATCCTTATAATCCTGATTTATTTTTTGAGCAACTTTAGTTACTGATTGTTGAATTTTCTCAGAAGGGATTGATACTTCAAAAAATTTATCTTTAAGTTTAATTTGCTTCATTTCTAAAATAATTTTCTACGGCTCAGGAAGCCGAATGAACATTCTTATAAAAATATTCGTTTATTTCTTACCTTTGTAAACGTTGAAAATATTCTGCGAAAATACAAATTAATGTTCTAAAATAATTTTAATCGGCCTTAAAAAATTCAAATTAGCATGAAAGCAAAAGTTAGTATCATCATGGGTAGTACATCAGACCTGCCAGTAATGGAAAAAGCGGCAAAAATTTTAAATGATTTTAAAATTCCTTTCGAAATTAATGCTTTATCGGCACATCGTACCCCCGAAGAAGTAGAAAAATTTGCCCAAGGGGCAAAAGATAGGGGTATAGAAGTAATTATAGCTGGTGCAGGTATGGCAGCTCATTTACCCGGTGTTATTGCAGCAATGACTACCCTTCCGGTTATTGGAGTTCCTATAAATGCTTCGTTAGACGGAATGGATTCGTTATTAGCCATTGTACAAATGCCTCCCGGGATACCCGTTGCCACAGTAGGTATTAACGGAGCTCAGAATGCCGGTATTTTAGCTGCACAAATTCTTGCTGCCGGAGACAAAAACCTGAAAAAAGTTTTAGAGGAATATAAAAAAAACCTAAAAACAAAAATTATTAAAGCCAACGAAGAATTATCGAAAGTAAAGTTTGAGTATAAGACTAATTAATCATTTGTTCAAAAATTATAAAAAAATCCGAAGCTATAAACTTCGGATTTTTTTATACTATCAGAAAAGACATTAATTTCATCATCCATTTCAATTAAAAAAATTATAATTGTATCTTCATACCCTGATTTAGAATGAAATAAAAACCCTATGACGATCATAAATCATTTCATGAATATTAAATTCTTATTTCTTTTTAGCTTATTTTGCTGGATGTCTGAATCTCAGGCTCAAAATATTAACATTGAAGCAGGAAAATCTGCTGCCATGAGTAACACTTCCCTCACAATGACTGACATATGGTCTGTTTACCATAACCAGGCGGGACTAGGTTATTTAACTGACATTTCGGTAGGAGCTTTCCATCAATCGGGATTTATAAAACAACAAAACACTCAAGGGGTTGGTTTTGCTTTCCCTACAAAAACAGGAACTATTAGCGCTTCCTATTCCTATTTTGGCTTTTCACAATATAATGAGATGCAGGCAGGGCTTGCTTTTGGCCGTTCATTTACCCGATATTTTGCTGCAGGATTACAAATCAACTATTTAAGTACACGAATTGCCGATAATTATGGCTCATCGAATACCGTAAATTTTGAGGTAGGTATTCTTTCACAACCTATAGAAAATTTATTTATTGGAGCACATGTTTACAATCCGTCTCGTAGTAAAATGAATAAAGAAACTATCCCTACCATATTTAAACTAGGTGCCGGATATTTATTTTCAAAAAAAGTATTCCTGGGCATTGAAACAGAAAAAGATCTTAAACACGATGCGATATTCAAAGCCGGGTTAAACTATCAATTAATAGATTATGTTTCACTTCAGGCAGGTGTTTCAACAAATCCTACAAGATATTCATTTGGAATTGGGTTCCATTACATCAATATAAATGCCCATGTTGGATTCCTAAAACATCAAACGTTAGGTTTTACACCATCATTTACTATAGGTTATGGTTTTTAAAACAAATAGATTTAATAAAACTATTTTAATACTAATATTTCTGGTAACTACCACGAAGGTAGTAACCGCACAAACCGAACCTTATGCTAAACAAACACTGGAAGACCTAATTGAAGAAATTGCCAGCTCAACCGATGAAGAACTGGACTACACAACCCTGTACGATGATTTAAACTTTTATTTGTACAATCCTTTAAATCTTAACACTACCTCACAGGAAGAATTGGAAAAACTCCAAATCTTAAATGATTTTCAAATCAAAAGCCTTCAGGATTATATTGCCAGAAATGGAGAAATGGTTTCTATTTACGAATTGCAACTTGTACATGGGTTTTCTTTTGATGACATTGAGATGATTCTGCCTTTTATAACCGTTTCTGAGGAAATTACCGAGCGTAAATCTTCCTTCAAGAATGTACTCAAATACGGAAACCATCAGATTTTTATGCGCGGACAAGATGTTTTTGAAGAGCAAGTTGGATATAGCAGCATTTCAGATTCAGCTTTAACCGTAAATCCAAATTCAAGATATTTAGGTAGTTCATACAGAATATACTCTCGGTACAAATTTCATTATAGAGATAAAGTATATTTTGGATTTACAGCTGAGAAAGACCCGGGCGAAAAATTTTTTAAAGGCAGTAATAAAAATGGTTTCGATTATTATTCTGCCCACCTGCAGCTCAACAATATTGGCGTTTTTAAAACGATAACATTGGGAGATTTTGAAGCAAAATATGGACAAGGATTGATTCTGTGGTCGGATTTTGGTATGGGGAAATCTCCTTATGTATTAAATATTAGAAAAAGGTCACAGGGATTAAGAAAATACTCATCCACGAACGAAAATGTTTTTATGCGTGGAGCAGGTACTACTATTGCCATAAAAAATATTGATATCTCTGCTTTCTTCTCTTACAAAAATATTGATGCGAATATACAGGATAGTGTTAATAATGAAATTGCCACG
>JAYEKP010000093.1:0-3291 GCA_034661075.1 Bacteroidota bacterium | reverse complement strand
GGGATGAAATTTCATTTGCTGCATTGGCGGCAACATCTACATTTAAAATTTTGGACGATCGTTTAATTATCTTACTTAAGGTATCATGATCGTAATATTCTAAATGTAAACTAATTCCAAAACGTGCTCGCAACGGACTGGTTAATAATCCCGAGCGAGTGGTTGCCCCAATTAAAGTAAAAGGATTAAGATCAATTTGAACACTTCGTGCACTCGGCCCCTTATCAATCATAATATCAATTTTATAATCTTCCATGGCTGAGTAGAGATATTCTTCTACAACCGGGCTTAAACGATGAATTTCATCAATAAACAATACATCTCCTTCTTCCAGATTGGTTAATAAACCTGCTAAATCGCCAGGTTTATCTAAAACAGGGCCTGAAGTAAGTTTTAAATTTACATGTAATTCATTGGCGATGATATTGGCAAGTGTTGTTTTTCCTAATCCGGGTGGGCCGTGCAATAAAACATGGTCTAACGCTTCGGAACGCATTTTTGCCGCTTGTACAAATACTTGTAAATTTTCTACCACTTTAAACTGCCCTTTAAAATCATTAAAATTTAAAGGCCTGAGTTTAATTTCAAACTCTCGGTCGCGGTCTAAATAATTATCTTCCCTTATATTAAATTCATCCATGTAAATAAGTTTCTTTACAAATTTAACAAATCTATTGTTCGTTGTAATTTGTAAAATCTATTTTTACTCCATTAATTTTATAAATTTTATCTTCTTTATATTGCACAACTAAAAATAATTCTCCCTTTTCATCATATTTAGCCCAGGATTTTACTTTTTGTCCAGTTTCATAATATTGTATTTCTTTAATATTGCCATTTGGATAATAATATACATGTTTACCATCACGACTTCCCTGTATAAACAAACCTTCATAGGCTAATTCGTCATTCGATTTATAATACCTGTACCATTTACCGTCTTTATAACCCATAATATATTTTCCGGTTTCGGCCTGATCCCCTATATCATAATTCCAAACATCTTCTTTTTCTCCCTGAATATAATTTCCCTTAGCAATGACCGTCGCTGAATCAGAATATTCGATGGATTCACCATCCGGTAAACCGTATATATAAAATTCTTCTTTTCGAAGTTGCCCGTTTTTAAAATACCATTTCCAACTTCCGGATAATTTTCCGTTAGAATAGATCCCTGTTTGTTCCACACGTCCATTCGGAAAATAAAAAATCCATTGCCCTGTTTTTTTCCATCTAGCTGTACTATTCCTTCACTGATTAATTAATGATAAACATTATATATTTGAGATTTTTTAACATTTCCCTTTTTATCAAAATAACGGTGTACCCCAATAGGTTTTTGATTTAAATAACTACCCTGAAAAATTAAATTTTCATTTTCATCAAACTTTTCTCTTACATCAATATCGGTAACAAAACTATCCGTTTTTTCAATTAATTCTCCATTTTCATACTGTAACGCATTAACCAAAAAACCATCTTTAGTATAAATTTTATAAACTCCGTGTAGCTTCCCGTTTAAATATTCTTTTTCTTCTTTTACTGTACCATCTGCATAAAAAGATTTCCAAACTCCCGTTTTTTGATTTTTTTCATTATAACGATTAATCTCTTCGTATAAAATAACTTCATTATTGCGATAGCGCGTTATAGAAATAATATTGCTATCAGTATCAAATGTAAATGCTAAACCATTTTTAATATCATCAATAAAAGGAATTATTTTTTTAATTTGACCGTTCCGATAATAATGGTAAGCTTTTCCATTTCTTTGATTATTTAAATATAATTCTTTCGATTCAAGATTTATTTTACCATCATCCAAAATAGGATAATACGTATAAACATAAACATATCCGTTTTTCTTTCCCTGCAGATAATTAATAATTTTTGAAGTATCACCGGTATGGTTAAAAAATATCCAGGTACTGTCTAATTTTCCGTTTTTCCATTTTCCAATAGAGCGTCTTACACCACTCATATGATAAGATTTCCAAATACCTTCGGGCTTTCCATTTATTAAATAACCTTTACTGGCTATTTGCCCGTTACCGTGGAAATATTCTTTATAAATAGTATCAAATTGTGATTGTGAAAATACAACCTGAACAAAAAATAATAAACAAAAAATAAAAATTAACTTTTTCACCCTTAAACATTTAAACAGTTTTTAAAGATATAAAAAAAGCAGGGATATAAACCCTGCTTTTTAATCAAAATATATACACTACAAATTAAATTGTTTCGAAATTTCCAACATTTTATCAATAGATTTTCGAGCTTTATTCATAATTTTTTCATCTAAAATAACTTCAGGCAGCTCATATTTTAGTGTATTATAAATTTTATCAACAGTAATTAATTTCATAAAATTACAATCATTACATCCACAAGTAGAATCTTTTGATGGTGCAACAATATATGTTTTTTCAGGATTTTGTATTTCCATCTGATGTAATATTCCAGATTCTGTAGCCACAATGTACTCCTTGCTATCATCTGATTTTGTAAAATTTAAAAGTGCTGCTGTGGATCCAATAAAATCAGAAACTATTTGTACTGGCTTTTGACATTCAGGGTGAGAAATAATTTTTGCATCAGGATAATGCTTTTTCAAATCTAAAATTCCTTCTAACGAAAACTCTTCATGTACATGACAAGCTCCATCCCAAATAACCATTTCTCTACCAGTAACTCTTTGAATATAGCTTCCAAGATTTTTATCTGGTGCAAATATAATTTTTTGATCTTTGGGTAATGATTCTACAATTTTTAAAGCATTGGTAGAAGTACAACAAATATCGGTTAATGTTTTAATTTTAGCCGTTGTATTTACATATGAAATCACTATATGGTCGGGATGTTTTTTTATAAAAGCTTCAAATTCATCGGCTGGACAAGAATCAGCCAATGAACATCCGGCATTTAAATCAGGTATTAACACTTTTGTTTTAGGCGAGAGAATTTTGGCTGTTTCTGCCATAAAATGAACTCCGGCAAATACAATAATATCAGCATCGGTTTCTGCAGCTTTTTGAGATAATGCTAAACTGTCTCCCACAAAATCGGCTAAATCCTGAATATCTGATGTTTGGTAATAATGCGCTAAAATAATTGCATTTTTTTCTTTTTTAAGCTTGTTGATTTCATCTAAAATTTGAATATTATTTTCGGGTTTTTTATCGATAAATCCTTTTTCTAAAATATCTTTTTCAACATTCATATTATATATATTATATTTAATTATTAAAATTTTATATTTATATGATGATAATAATATCCTGTTAATAT
>JAYEKP010000092.1:0-16729 GCA_034661075.1 Bacteroidota bacterium | reverse complement strand
ATTTATACTAGCCATTCTTTTTGGTATTTTTCTTAAAGAGTACGTAAATTATGTCTCCTGGATGGGCGACATATTCCTTCGCATGCTTAAAATGATTGTTATTCCTTTAGTTTTAAGCTCGGTTATTTCGGGGATAGTGAATATTGGCAATGAAGGCAGTTTCGGAAAACTTGGACTAAAAACCATCGTTTATTATTTAACCACAAGTTCTCTTGCTATTATTGTCGGATTGTTTATGGTAAATATAATACAGCCCGGAGTTGGCATGGATATTACATCTATTGCTATTGATGAGAAAATAAGTATTGACAGGCCCAGTATGGGAGATATTTTTATTGAAATTGTTCCGGAGAATATATTTCATGCCATGGCCAGTAATGATTTTCTTGCTATTATATTCTTTGCTATTATAGCCGGTATATTTATCAGCAAAATTGATAAAAAAAGCAATATCATTCTGGCTGATTTCTTCAATGCATTTTTTGAACTGTTTATGAAAATCACCATGTTTATTATCAAGCTTGCTCCTTACGGAATATTTGGTTTAATTGTAAAGGTGGTAGCAGAACAGAAAGATTTTGGCAATATGGTTGCCAGCCTGGGAACATTTATGGTAACCGTAATTGGAGGGATTTTAATCCATTCGTTAATAACATTGCCTTTACTTACCTGGTTTATAGGAAAAGCAAAACCATTTAAACACTTAAGCAATGTTAAAACTACACTTATAACTGCATTCTCTACTGCATCATCAGCAGCAGCGCTGCCCCTTAACATGAAAGAAACCAACGAAAAATCAGGAGTTTCGCATAAAATAACAAATTTTACCTTACCTATAGGAACAACGATAAATATGGATGGTACAGCTATTTATATTGCAGCAGTGGTAATGTTTATAGCACAGGCCAAAGGGGTTGACATGGGATTAAAAGAGCAAATTTTAATATTAGTTACTGCGCTAATGTCAAGCATTGGTACCGCTGGAGTTCCTATGGCCAGCCTCGTAATTATAACTATTATTTTAGAAGTCCTCGGATTACCTCTTGAGCTAATGGCATTGATTTTACCAGTCGATAGAATATTAGACATGTTCCGAACTACAGCCAATGTATGGGGCGATAGTTGTGGTGCGGTTATTATTGCAAAATCTGAAGGAGAAGTGCTTAATGTTTAACCTAAAACAGGTGAATTCGCAAGTGATTTAGCTATATACAGAATAATAATTAGAACTTCACCTGAGAATTAAATTCGCAAGAGTAATTATTCTATAAAATTATATGTTCAAACCTAACATTTAAGGTATAAAATATTATCTTAGCTTAATACCTAACCAAATTAATCATATATATTATAAATTTACTTTTAATAAATACCTAAAACTAAATAAAATAGAAATGAAAATATCAAAATTAAGCATAAGTGCGTTTATTTTTACGCTACTTTTTATCCTTTGGCCGATATTTTCTTTTATTTCATTGCCCACAGAAATCAGTTTTACTGAACAGCTCAACTCAATACAGCAAAATAAAGAATTATATATCCTAAACTTTGTCATTGCATTTTTAATTGCTCCTGCCCTGGTTTTTATGCTTTTCGAACTATATAAAAAAATAACAGGCAATCAATGGAACATACCAGCTAAAACTGGATTTATCCTTTATGGCTTATTTATTTTAGTTGTAAATATTTCCTACGGTTCGCAATTTTTATATCTTCCTTTTATAATCGACACAAAACCTGAAAGTTTCGTATTAAACTGGTACTTTTATAATAGCCATTCAACGGTTATTTTAATCAATCAAACCGGATATCTTCTATGGAGCATAGCCACTTTAATAATCTTTTCACGATATATTTTCAAAAGTAGTTTCGCATTTTTTATCGTAAAACTACTTACACTTGCTGCATTAACTCAGCTTGTAGCAACCATTGGCTTATATCTTAACCAGCCCAATCTTAGTGTATTAACCTTTTACAGTGCCCTCTTATTAATTCCTTCGGGAATTTTAATCATTATTTATAGTTTTTTCAATAAAAAAACTTCATCACATGAAAATGCGGAGAGTTAAATATTTTATTATTGCAAGCCTGCTTTTTCTGCTTACAGGCTGTTATTACGACCATTTGATACTTTCTCCTGATTACTCATCAGGAGTATATACCAACGAGGGATCCATTATTTTTTATTATTCCTTACTAGCGGGCCACCCGCCTAAAGGTATTAGCCGTTTTCCGGATGGAGGTACCATTAAAGCCGTTTACAAGAATTTTAGTTTGTATGAATTTGATACTATCACTAAGAAAATCCATAAAATTCATGATTTTGGGAAAATGACCAGTAGCGCATGGCATTCTCATCTATCCTTAGAAAACATTATTGTTTAATATTATTCCTATTTCGGGGCGTCAATGGATAACTGAACCGGATACAGTAACCCAAAAATACAATAACCCGCGTGTAGGGTTTTATCTTTATGATTTAAAAACAAAAGAACTTAAAAAAAATACCCTTTGATGGTTATGATCCAACACTATCTCCCGATGTAAAACAAATTGTTTATAAAAAAAAGGCAGGTGACAGTGTTTCTATATGGCATTTACAACTCAAAACCAGGGAAAACAAACAAATTGTTCTGGTGGATACCATATCTGTTTTTTCACCTTTGTTTTGGATAAACAATAACCAACCGGGTATCCGTATAAGGAACAAACAGTACTCAATTAATTTAGAAAACGGAAATATTATTCCATTACAAAAGGAAATTGATTATGATAAAAACAAAGCTTCTGCTACTGATATAATAAATTCAACCCATGAATTAAGCTTTAAAAAATGGGGTTTTGAATTATCGAAACATTACCCGGGAAATAAGCGTCAATATATTGCTGACATTGTTCATTTAAATGGAAATTTAAACTTTCGAAAAGCCATCATTGAGGAATTAGCAGAAGATTTAACGATTACAGAATTAGAAAATATTATAGAAACCATGGATCGTTATACCGAATCATTATCCGAATTTGAAAAAACCACTTATATTTTTTCTTCTAAAGAAACAAAGGAACTTTTAATTCATGAAATAAAAGAAAAAATCAAAAATTATGAACATTGAGTTGAGAGGCCATTTTATTACCCAATGGGAAAAATATTTTGGAAATGTCGAATTTCCTGTATCATTTTATTTTTCCATTATATTGTTCAATTAACTTGCTTATTTTTTCCCATGAAATGTATTTAAAATTTTGTGCCTGAATAGAATCATTCTGGAAATTAAAACCATCATGAACTACCAATAATCCTTCGGGATAATTTTCATTTACCGGGAAATTAATAACTTCAACTCCGTCTGTTTCCTCAACGCCATCAATCATCCCGTCCTTTACTGTAAAACTAAACAGGTAACGTACGCTTTTACTTACTTCAAAAAGAGCAAACGAAAAATTTCCCTGACTTGATGCCAGCAGATAGGTTTTATCATTAGTTTTATACAAAGCCAGTCCTTCAATATCCGAGGAGATATATTTATTTTCTTTAGGAGAGCTATCGGTTACCCATTCAGGCTCATATTCACTATCAGGTTCAGCATTTAGCTTAATGATTCCTTCCTCCTCAATGCCAATAAATAATAATCCATTTTCATCATCAGCAACCATCCCTTCAGGTTTGCTGTTGACACTAAATTCTCTGACCAATCGAGCGTTTAAGCTGTCACTGTCGTTAAATATTTCCCATTGTTCTACTTCTGCTCCTTTTCCATTCACAAAAACATAATATTTATTACGCTGTGGATTTTTATACATACAAAGCCCATAAACATCGTTTACAGAGGATTTAATATTTAGCACTTTGTCCGATACAATCCGCGTATTTTTATCAATAAAAAACAACGATATAGTGTTTAATGTACAATTACTGGCTGCTACAAGTACTACTTCTTTATTATTAACTAAAAAACCATCTCTAAGGTCCACATTGTTAAGACAACCTACATTTAAAAATTGCAACTCATTTCCTTGTAAATCATAAACATGCAAACCAGATTCTTTATTCGTTCCAAGGATTAAACTTTTTTCAGGATTATTTTCATTAATCCAAATAGCCGGATCGTCTGCCGCATCTACTCCTTTTTCTGCGTTTACCGGCTCAGTTTCTTCATCCGGAGTAAGGGTTAATGCAAAAATCTGTTGATTTTTAATGGCTTTTCGGAGATATACTGAAAATCCCGAAGAATCCAATGATTCGCTATATTTTTTAATCGTAGGGACTGATTTATCCTTAGGATCTTTGCAACCAGTAATAAATATTACGATTATTAATGTTGCTAAACTAATATTTCTTAACATTTGATTGATTTGGAAAAAATAAAGATTAAAAATATAAAAAAAAAATACAATCATGTATCTCAAATCGAAATAAAAAAAGGGTGCAGAAAATCTACACCCTTCTTTAAACGTAACATAGAGTATGTTATTTCTTCATGATTCTCTTTTCAACTTCTTTTTTGTCTAACTTTTTAGTACAGAAGAACCAGTCATGGCAAGTAACATCTTTATCTTTACTTTCCATGCGGTCTTTAGCAGTACCACATGATCCTGCAGTAGGAACAATTACATCATCGCCCGGACGCCAGTCAGCCGGTGTTGCTACACCAAATTCATCGGCTGTTTGCAAGGCAATAAGTACTCTGTACAACTCATCAAAATTACGTCCTAAACTAAGGGGATAATAGATAATTGTCCTAATAATTCCTTTTGGATCAATGAAGAAAACCGCACGTACAGCTTTTGTGTTATCTTCGTTAGGTTGAACCATACCATATTTCTTGGCTACATCCATTTTTATATCTTCAATCAAAGGAAATTTAACCTCAATATCTTTCATTCCCTTATATTCAATTTTTTCTTTAATGGTTCGTAACCAGGCAATATGACTGTAAAGTCCATCAATTGACAAACCAATTAAATCGCAGTTTGCATCGTTAAATTGCTTTTCCATATTGGCAAAAGTCATAAATTCTGAAGTACAAACCGGTGTAAAGTCTGCCGGATGGCTAAAAAGAATAGCCCATTTTCCCTTATAATCTGCCGGGAAATTAATTTCGCCCTGAGTAGTTACTGCTTTAAACTCAGGTGCTGGATCTCCTATGCGTGGCATAGAAAACATTTCTTCTTGATTTTCAAATTTTTCTTCCATGATTTTTATTTATTTTAATTATTAATAATAAAATTTATTCTGCGGATCTACCAGAAACATTCTTACTACGTTCAATTGATTGTAAAGCAAGATAATTGTCTCCGTATTTACTAAAGTTCTCGATTTCATCATCATAATTATCGAAATGGCCTTCTTCGTCTTCTACTAATTTTTCAAATAACTTTTTGGAACCTGAATCGGCATTTTGAGCACATTCATTCGCCCAGTTATTATAATCTTCAACACTTTGTTCTTCCATTTTAGCTGCCAGTTCAAGCATTCCTTTCACATCGTGTATTTTCTGAACTTGTTCAGAAACTTCCATTTCTACTTCACCTCCCAGGAATAAAACTCTTTCAGCTAAATCTTCAACATGTACCATTTCTTCAATGGCTATTCTACGGAAAAGTCCAGCTAATAAATCATACCCTTGATCGTCGGCATGAAAATGAAAATACATATACTGATGTACTGCTGATAATTCGTCTCCAATAGCTTTGTTTAGTAATTCTATACTTTTTCTTTTTTCATAGTTTTTATAATTTAAGTTTAACATTTAATTTTGATCTGATACAAATGCCTACTTTTAAGGGAAATAAAAAACTTTAATTGTAAAATTTCCCAATAATTTGAAGCTTAATATCTTTAATTTCAAAATTTTTAATTTTTTTCTCCTCAAAATATTGTTCCAACAATTGATTTAAATCTTCATCATAGTAATCTTCAATACGATCCGAATCTACTGAATATAAATGATGATGTTTTTCCAAATCATGATCGTAACGCATAACATCTTTATCTGTTTTAACGCGTTTTAAAATCCCTTTTTCTACAAACGTATCTAATATTTTATATACCGTTCCTTTGGCAATATGCGGATGATTTTCTTTTATGTGATCAATAATTTTCTCGGTTGAAGGATGATTACCAAGGAAAACTACTGCTTCAAATACAATTAATCTTTGTGGGGTTATTTTTAACCCTTTATTACGTAGTATATTATGCAAATCAACTTTATTCATTTAAAATTATTATTACTTAAGAATTATTCTCTTTTAAGAGTAAGTAAAATTAGTAAACCTTTTTAATATTTCCAAATAAAACACAAAAAAAATGTTGAATTATTGGAGTATGTTTTACAACAAAATAGAATAAAGAAAATTTGGGAATAAAGGTGTTTGGGATTGTTAAACAATTAACTTTAATTGTTACAACCGATTAAAATAACTATTTTTTTCGAACATGGTATGACCAGCGAAGAACATATATACCTATCAACAATGAAAAAATAGCAATACCAAATGTCCATGAAAAACCAAACCATTCGTACAATGCTACACCTAACAATGGTGAAAAAATAGAACGGAACCCTGTAGCAAAAAGATGTATGGACTGATAATTGCCGGCTTCTTCATTGCTACCGAAATAGGATGAGCCAATATTCCATGATATGGGCATAGTAGCAGTAAAAAAACTATAAAAAAGGGTAGCAATAAGCAACATAATATAAATCTCCAGGTTCCACAATTCAAAATGAGCAGGAACAAAAGCGGAAAGGCCAATAAATAAAATATATCCCGCCAGGGAAATAAAAGGTAAAACGGTAAATCTTCTGGGGTCTATATTTCCAATCAACTTACCAAAAAAAGGAAGCATTATAATTGCCAAAATATTGTAAGCATTTTGATAAAAAGCAACACTGGAATAGTTTAATGCCAGCTCTTTATCGTAAAATATATTAATGACCGAACGGGTGCTCATAAAACTAAATCCATAAAAAAGATAAGCAATTTGAAAATCAAGATAGGCTTTGTTGGTTTTTAAGATATGAACCATTTTTTTAAAAGAGCCAACCACAGCTTGCAAGATACCTTCTGAATAATCTGCTACTGTTTTTGGAATATATTCAATTCGGGAGAATAATACGATACTTAAAAAACCTAACACACCCAATACCGGAAAAAACCAGGTAAAAGAAAAGTCATCGGCATCTAATAATAAACCTAAAATAAAAACAGTAATCATGAGTAATACCTGCCTTACGGATGCAGAAACTCCGTACATACGGCCAAAATTCTCTTTGGTATACGCATTTTTCAGGAATAAATTTATAGTGGGTAAAACAATAGGATACGAAAGGTAATAGGTGAAAAAGATAAATAAGAATATATAGTGATAAATAGAGTTAATGGTATAAACTTCAGGGTTTTGTGGAAAGAAAAGCAAAAAAAGCAAAGGCAAATGCGTTAAAAAACCGGCCCGGCGCAACAATCTACGCTTTCTTTTTGACCGATAAATCAACTCATTAAAGAATACCGAAAGCAAAAGAACAATTACACTCGACTGGAACAAAACACTTAGCTGATAGCTGGAACCGTTTAAACTTTTTATAAAAACATACTCATTTAACAACAAAGCACCACGGATCATCCCATCAATAACAGAAAAGGTGATATGAAGATAAAAGGTACGTAATTCTTTATCGTTTAAATTTTTAAGTACTCGTAATTGCATAAGATTTTATTAATGCCTAAAAGACTTGCAAATATAGTGTAAGTTTAATTTCGACAGATAATTCTTTTGGTTAAAACTTGATATTTAAAACGAAATAAGAATATCTCCATACCATAGAATATGAGTTAAAAATATTTGTCCAAAAGAAAAAATGTTACCTTTGAAAGCATAATTACGATAACTATGGATAAAAATAAAAAACAAGGACGATACGAACGAATTTATAAGCAAATTGCAGAATTAATGCCCAAAACCGAAGATCCTTATGCAAGGATGTCAACTATTATTGCGGTTTTGCATCATAAAATGGAATCTTTTTTCTGGACCGGTTTTTATTTTCTAAAAAATGATAAATTAATTGTAGGGCAATATCAAGGTCCCGTAGCATGCCAGGAACTGGCAAAAGATACCGGTGTTTGCTGGGCAGGAATTAATCAGCAAAAACCCATTGTTGTACCTGATGTAGAAAAGTTCCCTGGCCATATTGCCTGTGATTCCAGATCAAAATCTGAAATTGTAATTCCGCTAAAAGATGCTAAAGGAGATGTTATTGGTGTGTTAGATGTGGACAGCAATGAGTATAATTCGTTTGATGAAGTGGACGAAAAAATGTTGGTGCAAATTTTAGCATTAATCTATTCTTAATGAAAAAAATCCTGTTGTCCATATTATTTGTCTCTTTTTCCTTAATCAGCCTGGCACAATTAAATGTGAATTATTATTTATCGGTTGGCAGGGGCAAACTTTATGCTCAAAAATATAACGATGCCATCGATGCATTTAACATTGTGATTAAGGTAAAACCCAAACTAGCCGACCCCTATTTTTTACGCGGTATTGCAAAATTTAATTTAGCTGATTATATGGGGGCTGAACAAGACTTTACCAAAGCCATTGAATTAAAACCGAACCATACCGATGCGTTAAAAAACAGAGGTATTACACGTATAAACCTTAAAAAATATTACCTGGCACTGAACGACTTTAACCAGGCCATTAAGCTCTATGCTATTGATCCTGAATTATATGTCTTCAGAGGATTATGTAATATTAATATCAACCATTATAAGCAAGCGTTATACGATTTTAACCAGTCGTTGGAAATTACAAAACAAAATAAGAAAGCTTATTTTTATCGTGGGTTAGCCAAACATTATTCGGAAGACACTCTTGGAGCGCTTAACGATTATGATAAAGCATTAAAGATAGACTCAGAATACGTACCGGTGTATATAAATAAAGGTATTTTATACTCCGAATGGCATAAATACGACTCAGCAAGAGCCTGCTTTTCACGTGTTATAGAGATTGACCCTCTAAATGCAAGTGCTTATATTAATCGTTCGCTGGTAAGTTATTACCAGGAAAAAACACAAATTGCCGTTCACGATTTAGATACTGCCCTACAGATAGAACCTGATAATTCGTTGGCGCTATTTAACCGGGCTTTACTGAAAAACGAACTTAAACAAAAACGTGATGCTATTTCTGATTTAGACAAAGTAATTCAGTTAAACCCTCAAAATATTCTTTCGTATTTTAACCGAGGACTAATTAAACAGGAAATTGATGACCTGCAAGGTGCTTTTATTGATTTTTCCAAGGCCATAGAAATTTATCCTGATTTTGCCAAAGCATATATCAGCCGGGCAAATGTACGACAACAGCTAAAGGATATTCAAGGGGCTTTAGCCGACAGGCAACGAGCAGAAAATATCATTGCTGCCGTACGGGAAAATAAAGAATCGTATGCCAGTTATACCGATACATCCGATAATTTTAGAAACTTAATTACGTTAAAATCCAGTAATCGTTTTTATAATCATCCCAACTATAATCAGCGAATTGAACCGGAAGGAAATTTTGCGCTTACAACCGGAAAACAAAACTCCGAATATTTTGAAAAAATTGCTGCCCTGCATGATAATATGGAAAAACATAAAAATATTTATACAGAATATGGTTTAGTTATAAAAAATAAGAATGAAGAAGGGATGAGTATCGACTCGTTAAAAATAAAGGTAGCCGACTTAGAGAATAATTATAAAACCACCCAAAATAAATATCAAAATTTAATCCAAACAGCTGTATATAAAAGCTATTTAAAAAATTACAATGGTGCTTTATCCGATCTAGATTTAGCAATAAAATTGAAACCTGACTATTTCCTTGCTTATTTCTGCCGGGGAAACATTCGTTCCGAAATGATTGACTACATAAAACTATTAGACCAGGAAAACGATGTACTTCTTATTGACCCACAACAACAATCGAATATAAAAACGATTAAAGAACAAGAAAGCTATACCGATTATCAATATGTAATAGATGATTATTTGAAAGCTATCGATTTATCACCCGAGTTTATATTCTCCACATTTAACCTGGCTAACACCTATTTAAAAACCCGTGAATATAAAAAAGCCATTACATGGTATAATAAGATAATAAAATACGATAACAGTTTTGCTGAAGCATATTATAACCGAGGGTTAACCTATATCTACCTCAAACAAAACGAAAACGGCTGCATGGATATGAGCAAGTCGGGCGAATTGGGTATGCAGAATGCTTATGTAGTGATTGCTCGTTTTTGTGAGAATTAACCTTTTATTAATTTTAGACTTGAGTCGTCAGCAGGAGATCCAAGCGTTAAGAAAGTTAACTTTTCACAGCATACGGGTTAACCCGTATGTCAAATATTGTATCTAAACCCTCGTAAGTTATAATCTAAAACACTGCCTTCTTTTTCAACTCATCGATAAAATCGGCTTTTATCCAATAAATATCCGAATTACCGTTTTGTGGCGAATTCCTCAGTTGATGAAACGTTTTGGCGTTTAATTCAGGGGGTAGCTGATTATTAGTCATTCCACGTGCAGACATAAAAAACAGGAATTTCCTGTCGGGCGAAAAAGCAGCAGACCATTCACGAGGATCTGTACTATTAATTCTATCGCTCATATTAACAGGTTTACTCCATTCATCGTTTTCGTTTCTGAACACAATATAATAATCGGTACCGCCAAAAGCATCGTCCATACCAAAAGCAGGAACAATAATAAACGATTCGTCAAGTGAAATTAAAGCATTGTATCTATGTAAGTTTCCATTTTTTAGGACAGGGTTTAAGTAGTGTTTTTCAGATGTTTTTTATTAGACTTAAGGTGCCTATTCGCAGGCACGTTAAAATCAGGTTGATAGCTAATCCTTTCGATCCAAATTTTGACTAATATTTTTAAAAAACGGCTAAATTTACGAAAAATTTCTGCAATAACTCATCAAAAAACCATATATTTAGTAAATAAAACTACAAATAATTTACTGTCGGGTAAGCAGGGCTCTGCAAGGTCTATGAATGCCTGAGCTGTATGCGGTAAAAATCGCACGTACAGTTCTTAGAGGGGGTTATACTATCCGGTGAAACAATAAAAATTAAATTAAATCACAAAATCAATCAAATACAATATTTTTAAAAAATTTGTTTAACCAAATTTCAAAAAAAATGAAAACATTTAAAATTATTTTATTAACAATAATTACAACAGCATTAATATTTGCAAGTTGCGAAAAAGACAAAAACGAAGAATTACAAATTGTTGAATTCTCTTATAATTGTAAAGCATCATCATCTGTGCAACCGGAAACAATTCATTTGAAAGCTATCAATTCAGACCAGTTAGAGATAACTCACAGTAATGTAATTTTTGCTTGTTGTCCGAACGGAGAATTAAAAATTGAATTTTCATTATCGGATGCTACAATTATTTTAAATGAATTTTATACCGATATATCTTGTAATTGTTTATGCCCCTATGATTTGAAATTCATCATTGTTAATCTTGATTACAAGGAATACCACATACAAATGCAACGTTCAGGAGAGCAGTATTTTGTTTTTGATATTGATTATAATTCAAATACAGACACAACAATAACAATAAACAATTAATTACTATGAAAAAATATTTGATACTAATGATAATGTTGGTTTTAGCTTCGTTATCCCTTGCCCAAAATCAAACATTAACAAAAGAGCAAGCAATTGAAATTGCGAATGCATTGACTACAAAGCAAGATGTTAATGTTTATATTTCTAAACAGACAATTAGTCAGAAGCGAGAAATAGTTACAATGTATAAATCTATAATTGCACCTGAATATAAAAGTTACTTGGTATTTATTGACGAACATCCTTATGAAAGTTGGTGGCACAATTGCAAATATATCTTTATAGATGTTAATTCAGGCAAATACGAAGTTATAAATATGAAATATCCTCCAGACTTAGAAGAAATGGAAATTCTAAAAGAAAAAAAGGTAGCTGAAAAAGGTAGTCTATTTCAATTTAATAAAAATACAAAAAATTTTATTTCCTCTGAAAATGAATGGGCTGTAATAATTAGTGGAGGGTATGATAAATACAACAATCATGTAAGATATTGGAACGATTGCGCAGCCATTTATTCTGCTCTGATAAATGTTTATGGTTATAATGAAAATCATATTTTTGTTCTTATTCTGATGGAACAAATCCGGCAAGCGACAGGCGGTTGATTAATGGTAGCTACGATTCTTCCCCGCTAGATTTAGATGGTGATGGTGATGATGATATTCAGTTTGCAGCTACACGGGCTAATATTACAAGTGTTTTTAATACATTAGCAGATTTAATAAATTCTGATGATAACCTCTTTATTTACACAACAGACCATGGCGGACAAGAAAGCGGGCAGGACGCTATTATGTATCTTTGGAATCAGCAGCAGCTGCTGGATAATGAATTATCGATTGAAGTAAATAAAATAAATGCACAAAGAATAAACATTGTAATGGAGCAATGTTATAGTGGCGGCTTTTTAGATGATTTACAAAATAATAATCGTGTAATAGCAACAGCTTGTCGATTTGATGAATCATCGTACGCAACAAACGATTTTTTATATGATGAGTTTATTTATCATTGGACAGCTGCAATCGCAGGAGAACTGCCAAATGGAACTATTGTCGATGCTGATGCAAACAATGATAACTTTGTGTCAATGCTTGAAGCTTTTAATTATGCTAAAAACCTCGACACAAAAAATGAACATCCCCAATACTCTTCCATTCCTACAACAACAGGACAATATTTAACACTTTTAGGAATTATTCCAACCCTTACCGGTCCAAGCACAGTCTGTTCATCGAACAGCACATTCACAATCCAAAACCGACCGCCAAATTCCACAATTACCTGGAGCAAAAGTAGCAATCTTACTTATGTAAGCGGTCAAGGCACAAATAATTACACGGTTAGAGCAAATGGTAACGGTAACGGTTGGGTACAGGCAAACATAAACGGAGCTATTTTCAGAAAAGAATTTAGCGTTGGGAAACCATTACCCCCATACATAAACAATGGCACAACTACTAACACATCAAGTACTGTAGATTATAATTTAACTTATGGAAGCCCAAGCACCAGCCTTCAATTATCCTATGTTGATCAACCTGAGAGTGCTATAACCAGTAATTATATAAATCAAATAACTTCTGGTTCAGATAACTTTGAACTGGTAGAAAATGAAACCTCTGTCATTATTAATCCAACTAATGTAGGAACAGGAAGCTTCATAGTGAAAAGCGAAAATCAATGTGGAATAAGCAGCAGTTACACAACTGTTAACCTTACTATTACAAGTAGTAGTAATACAGGTGGCCACGGAGGTCTAATTGACCTACCGGGTTTACCTACAAAATTTACGATTACCCCCAATCCGGCAAGCGACTATCTGACAGTTACCATAGAATCAGATGAGACAAAAATGCCAACAAGCAAAGCTCTATATCAGGTAAAAAATACATAGTGCAATTATGGAATACATCAAGGATAATAAAAGAAGTGCAAAGTAGCGATCAATCTATAGATATACCTATAAATAACTTAACTACAGGAACCTATTACATTCGTGTAATTATTAATGGGCAGGCGAGTAGCCGTATTTTCTTAAAACTATAGGTCTATCTTTTAACGGAAGTTCACCAAAACTACGAAAATATATATTTATATTATTGATTATCAATCATATATCAATAAAACACGAAAAGAAATATCTTAATCTTCAATCCAGTTTATGATCTGTTCATCCAATGGATTAGTTCTTGGCGAAGCCATGTCTACTAAATTTCCATCTTCATCAATCATATATTTCTGAAAATTCCATTTTACCTTGCTATCCATTACACCATTCCTCTCTTTTTCTGTAAGCCATTGGTAAAGGGGATGAATATCATCTCCTTTAACCGAAATTTTAGTCATCATAGGAAAAGTTACTCCGTAATTTGCAGAGCAAAATTGCTTTATTTCCTGGTTAGAACCCGGTTCCTGGTTCATAAAGTTATTGGCAGGAAATCCTATAATAACAAAATTTTTGTCTTTATATTTCTCATAAAGTTTTTGTAAATCTTCGTATTGTGGCGTAAAGCCACATTTCGAAGCCGTATTTACTACCAATACCTTTTTACCTTTTAAGGTAGATAAATCAAAATTCTCTCCGTCGATGGTTTGTACCTTAAAATCATAAAATGATTTGTTTTGAGAAAAAGTAGCGGAACTTATCATAGCTAATAAAATTATTAATACTATATTTTTCATAATCACATGTTGTTTTAAATCTTTAAGGTAAACAGGGAAAAGCCAAATATGTTCAAATATAATATTTATGAATACGTCAGGCTAAAAAGGAATAATTTTCTCTACTGTATGTTGTTTAAGGTAGGTACGAATAATTTGCTGTACATCTCTATTATCAGGATATCTTTGAATAGCACCTGAAAGGTTCTCAATATCAGGGCGAACAAGATTAACATTTATAAAACCAAACCCGATATATTTACCATTTTTTATCTTAACCACACTTTTTTCTTCCTCACTCCTTCCCTTATCAATAATGAAAAAACTTTGGTTGTCGTAACTCAGATTCTCAATTAATTCATTCGCTCGTAAATTGTAATCCACAACCGCCTCTTTTTGAACACAGGCACCTTTACACTGATTTAATTGATAATAAAAACAGGCTCCCGCTGTTTCATATAATCCGCATAATTTCTGGCATAATTCATATTCTTCCGATAAATGATAAAGTCTTTCACGGGCTTCTTTAGCCGAGTTAAAGGCAATTAGTGGCACATTTTCACCCATTTTATCCACCCTAAAACAAATATAACCAAATGCATCGATACTACTATAAATACCATAATGATTAGACTTTCTTCGCTGCCTGCGGTTATATTTTGGTTTATGATTCTTTATTTCGTCCGATTCCAACAGTTGGGCTATTAAATCGCTACCCGTTAATTCGTAAGAAATATCAAAGGTTTCATCCACCATTTTAAGGGCTCTGCCTGTTTTCTCGTTATTAAAATGAGACAAAATACGAGTACGAATATTTTTGCTTTTCCCTATATATATAATATCTCCTTCTTGATTATAAAGATAATATACTCCTGTATCGTCGGGTAAATTTTTTATGGTGGACGATTGAAGATTAAAAAACTTCCCGGATTTTAATCCTGCTAGCGAGGAGTCTTGCAGGAGTAAATATTTAAAAAGTTTAACCGTTGCCAATGCATCCCCGGCAGCCCGGTGACGTCCGTTCAGCGGGATATTTAATTCATCACACAATTTTCCCAGACTATACGATTTACGTCCGGGAATAATTTTACGGCTCAGCTGCACTGTACAAAGTTTCTCTCGCTTAAAATCATAGCCCAGGCTTTTAAATTCGTGCCTGATAAAATTGTAATCGAACGACGCATTATGTGCAACAAACGTTTTTCCTTCGGTAAGTAATACAATATCTTTGGCTATCTCCCAAAATTTAGGAGCTTCGGCAACCATTTCATTCGTAATACCAGTTATTTTAGTAATGTTGGGTGAAATATAACATTCAGGATTAATCAGCGTGGAGAACTCATCGACAATTTTCTCTCCATCGTAAAGATATACAGCAATTTCCGTAATTTTATTTCTTTGCGGACTTAGGCCTGTGGTTTCTATATCAATGATGGCATACATAGCTTAAGTACAAAAATGCAAATAATTGACGAGTATTTTTTAATAAAAACAAAAAACCCGGTTTAAAAAACCGGGTAAAATATATTTTAATTCAAGAGCATTACAACCCTTTCCCTGAAAAATACTTCATAAACTGTACACGTTCGTATACCGCAGGATTCTGAGATTTTTCCTGGCTTAATTTGCCTCTAAAATCATCTATTTTCTTAAATTTTTTCTGTTCCATCCAGGAGGAAAGGTCATCGAGCATATTTTCGATAACTCCTTTCCCGTTTTTATAAAATGCAGAAGCTATTTGTACTACATTTGCACCAGCCAGCAATTGTTTAATAATCGCAGCGCCATCGTGTATTCCGGTAGAAGCTGCCAAATCACAACCTACCCTTTCGCTCATAATGGCAATCCAACGTAATGAGATAGGTAACTCTTCGGGATGGCTTAATACATTGCTCGACAATACATCCAGATTATTGATATCAATATCCGGGCTGTAAAACCGGTTAAATAGTACAATAGAATCAATTTCAGTATTAGAAAGTTTTTGAATAAATGCTCCCAGATTAGCTGAGTAATAGCTTATTTTCAGAGCAATGGGAATTTTGACATGCTTTTTAACTTCTTTAATAATATCAAAATAAACCTGTTCGTTTTCAGCACTGGTTTTATTAAAATCAGAAGGTAAAACAAATACATTTAATTCTAACGCATCAGCGCCAGCATCTTGTAATGTTTGGGCATAATATGGCCATTTTTCGGCAGTAACACAGTTTATACTTGCAATAATCGGAATTTTAACGGCTTTTTTAGCCTCTCTTATTAATTTCAGATGATTGGTTAATGAATCATCTTCGGCATAATTATCGTAATAATCCATGGTTTCCGGATAGAGGAAAGATTCCATATGCATACTGGTTAAATCTTTTTCCAGTTCACGCCGAATTTCTTCTTCGAAAATAGATTTT
>JAYEKP010000091.1:0-16805 GCA_034661075.1 Bacteroidota bacterium | reverse complement strand
GAAAACTTCCGATGCTTCAAAAGGTTTTATTAAATAATAATCAACACCATTCATTTTACATTTTATATAATTCCCGGGCTGATCATTTGAACTAACAATCCCAATAATGAGTTTGTTTGTGAATTCTTTTTCATGAATTTTTCGAGCAAATTTAATACCGTTAAAATCGGCATTATCTTTAATCATTAATAGATGATAATTTTTTCCGGCACCATGGATTCCTTGTTCAATTTTATCTATTGGATTGTCTTCTGGTGTGATGATCTCATTGTTGGTTCCAAAGCTTTTAAACAAGCGCAAAAGATTGTTTTCTTCTTTGGGTTCATTATCAACGATCAAGATATTAATATTTTTATATTTGTGGATCGTTGAAAAATCAATATTTTTTTTCAATTTTTCGTTAGAGTAAACCTGTATGGTAAAAGAAAATTTAGAACCGGTATATTGCGGGTCATATGAAATAGACGAGGGGCTTTCTACCCAAATTTCGCCACCCATCAATTCTACCAGTTGTTTTGAAATGGTAATTCCCAGTCCGGTTCCTCCAAACTTGCGCGTTGTTGATCCATCAGCCTGAGAAAATGAAGCAAAAATATCTTTTAATTTTTCTTTAGGGATTCCTATGCCTGTGTCTTCAATAGAAAAAAGTAAGGTAAAGGATCCATTGTGTTTTTTATCAAGCGCTGCCGATAGGATTATTTTACCTTCGTAAGTAAATTTTATGGCATTGCCGATAAGGTTTGAAATAACTTGTTTTAATCTAAACGGATCTCCAATAACATTATCGGGAATATTATTGTTTATATCTGAAGAAAGTTCTATATTTTTTTCTTTGGCTTTAGGAATAAAAAGCGCAACAATAGCATCCACTTCTTCCCGAATTTTAAATGGTGTTTCTTCGATTACCATCTTGCCGGCTTCAATTTTTGAAAAATCAAGAATATCGTTTATGATGGATAGTAATAAATCAGCCGATTTAAGGATTATTTGTACAGCATCTCCCTGTTTTTCATCTAAGTTTAAATGTTCAAGAGTATTCGCCATTCCGATAATTCCGTTTAATGGCGTTCTTATTTCGTGGCTCATTTTAGCTAAGAATTTAGATTTTGCCTTATTGGCAGCAACTTCTCTTTTTCGGGCAATTTCAATGGGAGTAATATCAATAAAAGCTTCAAGCGATATTTCTTCTCCATTAATGGTAAAAGGAATTTCTTTTTTGTAAATAATTACTTCGTTATCATTATCATCGTAATAAACATATTGATTCAGATTTTCATTGTAACTAAATGATTCTGAATCCTGGAAATTTCTTGAAACCAGAAACTGGTCCGTAAGTTTTTGTCCAATTAATTCGTTGGAGGACTTTAATCCGAAAATTTTCATGGCTGTTTTATTCACTGATTTTACAACCCTATCCTGATTTAATGTCATTATGCCAATAGGGAGCGATTCCAACATTTCTTTCATGGCCTTTTCGGATTGTTGAATTTTATTTTGTGCTAAATTCTTACGCCTGATAAAAATGATAAAAAAGAGGATAATTAAGATTAAAATAAAGAAGGTGGAAAATGTTACGATAATGGTATTTTTTATAACCGAATCGATTATAATTTTGGTTTCGAGCGAAAAAAGAATACCTAAATCATTTCCCAAGATCCTTATGGGATAATACGTTGATAAATATTCGTTTGTTTGATTGTTTGCGGTTATTTTTTGCCTTACAGCTCCATTAAAACCATTATTTAACTCATTAATAATATGGTCTATTTTATGAATGGTAATAGTATCCCTCGATAAATTATTTGAAATGATATCTCCACTCATATCAATGAGTCCCTGCCAAAGGGTTTCTTTTATATGATAATTTTCAAAAACCGAATTAATATAATAATCAATATCAACTTTAATTAAAATATTTAATACCGTATTATTTTCATAAAAAATCGGTAAAAGGTATGTGTAAGTACCATCGTTGTTTTTTGTAATTCCTTCGCGATCTTTTAGTTCCGTTTGTTTTTGCGAAATGTAATAGTCGCTAATAAAATGGTTGGTTTTATCTTTAAACAGGCTAAAAACATTTTTATGGTTATCGATAAGTTTAATGTTTTTAATAAGCTTTTGATATTTAAAATAGAAAAGCTCAAGTTTTTTGATTTTTAAATCTGCCTTTTCTTTTTCTTCGAAAAAATGAGCTAAATCAGAAGAAAAAACGATATAATTAATTTCGTTTTCAAACTCATAACCCGACTGTTCAATCTCCCAGCTACAAATCTCTGTTTGATTGATCAGCATGTTTGAATGAAAATCCAATTGTTGTTTATATATATGGTACCCATAATATGCATTTGTACCCAGTGCAATAATTATAATTACGGCAACTAAATAATAGAATTTTTTCATGATTAAAATCCCTTAAATCAATAAATAATTTTTAATAATAACCAATTTGTTTCTTTAATCTCTGCTTTGTAAATCGTATGTTTTTTACTATCAACATAAAAATTTTCCTTAAAGGAACCTTTAAGTAATTTATGAATTGCTTCTCGCATCCCTTTATTTTGATGTTTTGCTAAAGGAGGAGAATTATACATTAAAATATTTTTTGAGTTACTGGTTTATAATAAGAAAAATCGCGATATGCCGGTATATTAAATTGTTTACATCCAGGTTGCGTAGTACAGATAACATTTCCTTTGTTATCGGTTAGTATTAAAATCTGAGTTTGATCTTTAAAATATTTTTTTAAAAAATTTTTTACGGGAATATCAGCTGACAGAATCCCAATAAATTCATCATGGTAATAAACCGGCTCAATGCAAGAAATAATCCACCCTCGGCCATAAGGATCTGTATAAGGTGTTTCAACCCAATACGATTGGTCCTCAATAAAAGGTCTTTGATTAACTTTTTGATAAGGCAATAGGCTTTTTAATTCGATGGGTTGTGTTAAATATTGATAAATATCGGTGTAAGGGTAAATCCGAAGAAACGAATTGGTATCTAAAAAGTATATTTGTTGTACAAAAATATTATCATGTATGAATTTTATAAATAATGAATCCATTTCTTCACTGTTGATAATCATTTTTTTAATGTGGTCATTTAAGGAGGCATGGTCTGGCAGATAAATGGCAGCAGACTTATCTTGATAAGGTATAAAATAATGCGTATTATTTTTTTTTAAATAGGAAGCATCCCACTTAACGGGTTTGTTGAAGGAGATATTATGATTTAAAATTAGGGTAAGGTCACTCATATCGATGGATATGTGTTCCAAATCGGCATTCATCTTTTTGGCTATTTGATTTAAATGGATATAATTTAAATCTTTTCTTTCCTTGTTTTTGCAACAGGATAGAGTAATTAATGTTGCTATGAAAAAGAGGATAATTGTTTTTTTCATAAATAACAGATAAACATCCGTTTAAAAATTAAAGGTACAAGTTAATAAAAAAATTAGGAAGATTAAAAGAATTGTGATGAATCGACGTGATTTGAGCTTAAAAGTCTTATTCGCGTTTATAAACGATGCTTCGTTTCTTTGTCTAACAGAATGTTTAAATAGTTATGATATCGCATGGGATGAATTTTATTTTCCTCAACGGCTATTTTTACTGCACAACCTGGTTCGTGCACATGGGTGCAATTATAATATTTGCAATTTTTAGACGCTTCAAAAATTTCCGGGAAATAATGAAAAAGTTCTTCTTTTTCGATATCGTGAAGTCCAAATCCTCTTATTCCCGGCGTATCAATAATTCTTCCTCCAACAGATAAATCAAACATTTCAGCAAATGTAGTAGTGTGCTTTCCCGATTTATGATAACTGGAAATTTCGTTGGTTTTTAAACTAAGTGTCGGATCAATTAAATTGATTAACGAAGATTTGCCCACACCTGAGTTTCCAGCGATTAGTGTAATTTTATTTTTTAACAAATACGTTGTTTTTTCGATGTTTATTTTTTGGGTTACCGATGTTTGAATACATTCATACCCTGCCAATTCATAAGCTTTAATGTATTCATTTAGCAACTGTTTTTCTTTATCGTTATATAAATCAATTTTGTTGAAAATGAGTTTGGCTGGGATACCATAGGCTTCAGCAGTAATTAAAAAACGATCGATAAAAATAGAATAGGTAACCGGATTTTTTAAAGTGATCATTAATACTGCCTGATCAATATTTGCAGCAATCACATGGGTTTGTTTCGACAGGTTCGTTGATTTACGGATGATATAATTTTTTCGAGGCAAAAGATTTTTGATAATACCCGTTTTGGAGTTCTCCGGAATAAAAAAATCAACATGATCGCCTACGGCAACCGGATTGGTGCTTTTTATCCCTTTGATTCTTAGCTTTCCACGGATATTACATAGTATTGATTTCTGGGTTTCAGAATCAATAACAGTATACCAGCTTCCGGTTGATTTTATAACGGTTCCTTTTTTCAATGGATGGATGATTAGTGCATGTTTAATTTTTGTATGATACAAAATTAAACGTTTGTTCCATTAAAGCAAGTGGATATTTATGAAGAAAAATTTTAAGTTGGCAGAATAAAACAGCAAAGATTTAAATAGTTTATTTAGCATCTATTTTTTGTGAAAAAATTTGTAGGTATTTTTTATAGATTTTAAATATATCAATAGTATAGCCTTTGTCTATTCCCCAAGGATCTTTTTCATACATTTTACCCTGGGCATCAAAAGCTGCATGGCAGTTTATTGTTTCTCCGTTTTCTTTCATTAAAATAGCTAAAATACTATCTCCATTAGGATGTTTTGTTAGTCGTAATCGATATTCATTATTTGGATTTTGAATTGCATAAAATGATTCTTCATAAATATCTGGGGCATATTTACGAATGGTTACACTTGTATGTACGGAGTACCCATTTAGTTTAAAAAGGTTTTCATTATCCTCTTTCAGTTCTGCACCTGCTTTTTTTGTAAGCAAAGTTTCAATTTGGTTTAATGTTTTTAAGTTAAGAGAACCTGATTCTTTTGTATGCATTTCAGCTGAATACTCAGGCCCTTTGTCGGGACTGCCCAACAAAAGAACGAAAACAAGTTTTAGGATAATAATTTTCATCACACAGAATATTTAAAAATTTTACCACAACAAGGAAATGACTGTAAATGAAGTCGTTTGTTTTATTAAAATAATATCATTCTATCTAATAAAGATTATGATATTAAATCGGTTAGTTTACATTTTTTTGATAAACACCATTATATTTTACATCAATGGATTAAGTGGATCAATAAAAATTTTTATGAAAAAACAGGCATGGTTTACCTGTTAAGGAAGATATACCATTATACTAACCTTGGAACTTTTATTGCCCTGGGAATTTGATAGTTAAAGAGGGAGGCTAAAGAATCAAAGCCATTTATAAAAGGAAGAACTAAAAATTAAGCTATAGGGAAATATTTATGAGTATTTTAATAAACAGGTGGTGCGTTTTTAAAATGAATCCGGATAAAAACTATTGTTATTTTTGAGCCCGTTTACGTTCATGCTCTTTTAATAATATTTTTCGTAAACGAATGGCTTTAGGTGTAATTTCAACATATTCGTTTTCCTGGATATATTCCAACGCTTCTTCGAGCGAGAATTTTATGGGTGGAGCCAGTCTTACTTTTTCGTCTGTTCCTGAAGCTCTTACATTGGTGAGTTTTTTCGTTTTAGTAATATTTACACCTAAATCACCAGATTTTGCATTTTCACCAATTACCTGCCCCTCGTAGATTTCTTCCTGTGGTGAAACAAAAAATCGGCCGCGGTCTTGCAATTTATCCAGTGCATAGGCAATAGCTGTTCCCGTTTCAATAGCGATTAATGAACCGGTTTGTCTTTTTTCAAAATCGCCTTTATAAGGTTCAAAAGCTTTAAAGCGATGCGATATTACAGCTTCTCCGGCTGTAGCCGTCATCATTATATTCTTTAAGCCGATGATGCCTCTGGAAGGGATAATAAATTCCAGGATAACCCGGTCAGTTTTACGTTCCATATTCATCATCTCACCTTTTCGTTGTTGAATAATTTCAATGGCTTTGCCCGAAAAATCTTCTGGGAGATCTACGGTTAAATATTCTACAGGCTCGTGTTTTTCTCCATCTATTTCCTTAATGATTACTTTTGGCTGTCCTACCTGCAGCTCGTATCCTTCGCGTCTCATTGTTTCAATAAGTACAGAAAGGTGCAATACCCCTCGGCCATAAACAATAAATGCATCTGCAGATCCAGATGCCTCAACCCTTAAGGCCAGATTTTTTTCTAATTCTTTTTCCAGTCTTTCTTTCAAGTGACGTGAAGTAACAAATTTGCCTTCTTTACCAAAGAAAGGAGAATCATTAATGGTAAAAAGCATGCTCATGGTAGGTTCGTCAATAGCTATTGGATCTAAACCTTCTGGGTTTTCGAAATCTGCAACCGTATCCCCAATTTGAAAATCTTCAATTCCAACTAAAGCACAAATATCTCCAGCTTCAACCTTTTCGGTTTTCTTTTTCCCTAATCCTTCATAGATGAGTAGTTCTTTTATTTTGGTTCTTTTAATGGATTGATTTTTTTTAACCAGCGATATTTGCATTCCTTGTTTTAATGTTCCTCTTAAAAGTTTGCCAACAGCAATTCTTCCAACATAAGGGGAATAATCTAACGATGTGATAAGTAGCTGTGGTGTTCCTTCGTAAGTTTTTGGTTCGGGAATATTTTCTATGATACAATCCATTAAAGGAATGATATCGTGGGTGGGTTTTTCCCAATCATCAGACATCCATCCTTGTTTAGCTGATCCGTAGATGGTTGGAAAATCCAGTTGTTCTTCAGTGGCATTGAGATTAAACATCAAATCGAAAATTTGCTCTTGTACCTCTTCAGGCCTGCAGTTTGGTTTATCTACTTTGTTAATTACAACAATAGGTTTTAATCCAATATTTAATGCTTTTTGAAGAACAAAGCGGGTTTGTGGCATTGTTCCTTCAAAAGCATCTACCAAAAGTAACACGCCATCGGCCATATTTAATACTCGTTCAACTTCTCCGCCAAAATCTGCGTGTCCTGGAGTATCAATGATATTGATTTTATAATCTTTGTAAATTACTGAAACATTTTTTGATAAAATCGTGATTCCTCGTTCGCGTTCCAGGTCGTTGCTGTCTAATATTAGATCTCCCGGGTTTTCATTCTCCCTAAAAAGCTTTCCTAGCAATAACATTTTATCCACCAGGGTGGTTTTTCCATGGTCAACATGTGCTATAATAGCTATGTTTTTGATTTTTTGCATTTCCCCTAAAAATTTAAGCGAGCAAAGGTAGGTCTTTTTTTGTGATATTTAGGGGTAAAATTTGAAAAAAGAGAAAGGATAATAAAACATCCGAAGATTCGAATCTTCGGATGTTTTATTCGTTAGTCCATTTTTTAGGGTTGCCTTGTAGAAAACAAATTGAATGAGTTTTCTAAATCTTGTTCAATAGAAACAGCCAATTCCGGATCTCCATAACGTTTAGCATAATCGGCCATACGTTGCAGGGAGTGAATACTTAACCGTTGTTCGTAATCTAGTGTTTGTGAGTATTTAGAGGGCAATGAGAAATAATAATTTAATTCTTCGTTAGTGATCTCAGCAAAATCACGAACTAATGAATCGGCTTCTTCCTGTCCCCCGGCTATATAAAAGGCTTCAATCATATCCAGTGTAAATAAATCATAAGGGATATTGTATTTAGGTGTAAGCTCAGCCCCTTTCCTTAACACATTTAAAGCGGAATCTTTTTTGTTTTCTTTTATTAATTGATGTGCGAGTCGTGTAAACAGATTCCTGATTTTAATTACAGAAATAGTTCTTTTTGTGGTGTAGTCCATCCAAATATCCGGATCATTCATGTTGCCCCATTTAAACTCATCCATTAATTTTGTATACATTATGTCAGAGTCAATACGGCCCGTTTCAAGATATCCTTTTGCAGGAGTTTTTATGGGAACTAAACGGTAAGCAAAACCATCCTGTTGTAAATAATCTTCGAGTCCGATATTCCCATCACCCGATGTAGACACAAAATAAACAGGGCGTTCCCAGTTGTTGTTAGCCAAAAGGTCAAGAATCATCATTTCACTTTTTACAATTCTTTGTTTGTTAATTTCAAATTTGATTTCCGAAATTATTTTGTCTGCATCATCAGGTTTTACCGTTCCATTAGCAACTACTTTTGCCGAATCAACAGGAACAATAATTTTGTTTGTTGGCAGGTAATCAATCCATTCGTTGGCTCCCACTTGCAATCTTGTTCTTTTATCGTCACTTTTCAGGAAGTCTATAACACGTTTAGCATCAACATAATCATTAATTCTGTCATTGATGTAAATAACATCGCGAACACCGTTAAGATATTCTTCGTGGGTCATCCCAAAAGGAACCGGTTCCGATTCATATGCTTTGCGTTTCATCTGATCAATATACCAATCGGTATTTAGTAGCGAAAGGTTTACTACTCTCACATCCGTTCTAATACCTTCCACTTCTTGTGCATACCAAAGGGGGAATGTATCGTTATCTCCATGTGTAAATAAAATAGCATTCGGCGCACATGAGTTTAGATAGTTATAAGCAAAATCTCTAGCCATATAACGGTTCGAACGGTCGTGGTCGTCCCAGTTTTCTTTAGCCATGATTCCAGGCACAAAAACCAAAGACAGGACGGTTGCTAGTATGGCGCTGAAAACAGCATTCGCTCTTATTTTGAAAAAGTTATAAATACCCATAACACCCAATCCAATCCATATAGAAAAAGCATAAAATGAGCCGGCATAGGCATAATCCCTTTCACGTGGCTGCAAGGGATATTGATTTAGATAAACAACAATGGCAATTCCGGTAAATATAAATAACAGTAAAACCACAATAAAATCATTGGTATGGCGCCTTAAATGGAAAAAGAATCCAACTAGGCCGAGCAACAAAGGCAACATGTAATATGTATTCCGCGATTTATGATTTTTCATGCTGTCGGGGATATTTTCCTGTGGGCCGATGAGTTTATTATCTATAAAATTAAGCCCTGTTATCCAGTTTCCGCTTAACAATTCTCCATGCCCTTGAGTATCATTTTGTCTACCGGAAAAATTCCACATAAAATACCGCCAATACATATGTCCCAGTTGATACCGGAAAAAGAATTTCAAGTTTTCGCCAAAAGTTGGAACATTCCTTATTTCTTGTTCTCCCTGATAATTGGTAATGGTTACTTTTTTCCCTTTGATATCTGCCCATTTTTTATATTCTTCGACATGACCGGGATCGGGGCTATACATTCTTGGAAAAAGTGTTGTAAATCGTTCATCATATTCGTAAACATTATTTAAACTGTAAGATTTTACATACTTTCCGTCTTTTTGTCTGTAAGTATAAGGTGTTTCGCTATCAACAATAGGAGCATTGTAATATTGGCCTTTGAATAATGGCCTGCTTCCATACTGTTCACGGTTAATATAATGTAAAAGGTTAAAAACAGTTTCGGGATTATTTTCATCCATCGGCGGATTGGCTATGGAACGGATAACGATCATTGCAAAACTGGAATAACCGATTATAATAACTGTAACACCTAAAAGAATTGTATTCAGGATAACTTTTTTCTTTTTTGAGGTATAATATAATCCCCAAATAATTAAACCAAGTAATAGTACAATATAAAAAATCACACCTGATTTAAATGGAAGGCCAAAGCCGTTTACAAATAAAAGATCAAACCAGGAAGCTACTTTTACCAGGCCGGGAATAATAACATACATAATAGCCCCCAGTATAATCATGGAAACAATAAATGCTTTAAACATCCCGGCACGGGTTACTTTGTATTTTTTGAAATAAAATACAAAAACAATAGCAGGTATTGTCAACAAGTTTAACAAGTGTACTCCAATGGATAAGCCCATTAAATAGGCAATTAACACAAGCCATCGGTTTGAGTATTTTTCATCGGCAATATTTTCCCATTTAAGAATAGCCCAGAAAACAAAAGCGGTAAATAACGACGACATTGCATATACTTCCCCTTCGACCGCTGAAAACCAAAATGTATCAGAGAAAGTGTAGGCCAATGCACCAACAGCGCCACTTCCAATAATAACAATGAGTTGTGCCATCGATAAGCTTTCTGTTTTTGGAAACATTTTTTTAGCCAAGTGTGTAATGGTCCAAAACAGGAATAATATGGTAAATGCACTGGCTAAACCAGACATTGCATTAACCATCATGGCAGCTTTGGTTACATCTCCACCGGCAAAGAAAGTAAAAAATCGGGATATGATCATAAATATTGGAGCTCCTGGCGGGTGTCCTACCTGTAGTTTGTATGCCGAAGCAATAAACTCTCCACAATCCCAAAAACTTGTGGTTGGCTCGATAGTTAAAAGATATACGATTGCGGCAATAAGGAAAATAATCCATCCGCTGATTCGATTAACAATTTTAAAATTACTCATCGTTTAGTTAAAATTTTTATTTAGGTTCAAATCTAATTCAATTCTGATAATTAATGGATTAAATGGTTAAATTATTGTGTGTAAAATTAAAAAAATGGCATGGATAAAAATTTTGCTTCGAAATTACGTAATTTAGCCAAATTCTAAAATTTTTTATTTAATAAAAAAGATTTGAATCATGGCGAAAAAGAATAAAGATAATCGGAAAAATATTGTTTATTCAACCAATCCGGATTTTGAATATGAATATGAACATGATGGAGAACAGAAAGAAACCCTTCCACCTAATCGACAAAATTTAAAAATTTATTTGGATACTAAAGCTAAGAAACGTGGAAAACAAGCTACCCTTGTGAACGGTTTTGTGGGGACAGATGAAGACTTGAAAGATTTGGCTAAAATGTTAAAAACAAAGTGTGCTGTAGGTGGTTCGGTTAAAGATGGAGAAATATTAATACAGGGAGATTTTAGAGAAAAAGTTACACAAATATTGACTCAAGAAGGTTATAAAGCAAAAAAAATTTAGTTTAAAAAAGATCAATGAAGAAAAGTTTTTTTATTTTAATAATGGTTTTATTTGCCTTATGGGCAAATGCGCAGGACACATTAAGGTAATGCATTACAACCTGCTTTATTATGGAAAGAATTATTATGAATGCGATAATTACACCAATAATATTGATGAAAAAAATGCATCCTTAAAAGAAATTATTCAATATGTACAACCGGATATTTTTTCGGTAAATGAGTTGGATGGCGAGGGAGATTCTCCGATTGAGGATGATGCTACCTATTTATTGGAAAATGCTTTAAATGTAGATGGAATTTCTAATTATCGACGTACTGAATTTCCAGAGATTTTTTTAGCCAACACGGTTTTTTATAATTATGAAAAATTAACATTAAAAAGACATTACCCTTTAAGTTTTTATTATTCAGGGATAAATAAGATTTTTAACGTCTATCAGTTCTATTTTAATGCGGAGGATTTAGCCCAAACTAATGATACGGTTTTTGTTACTTGTTTAGTAGCTCATTTAAAAGCAGGTTCTTATAACGATAATAGAGAGCAAAGAGATTTTGAGACAAGAGTAATCATGAATTACTTAAAAAATTCTGAAGAAACAGGAAATATATTGCTGCTGGGCGATTTGAATTTATACTCTCCATCAGAAAAAGCATTTCAAAACTTGATAAACCCTACTTATCCTGAATATGCTTTTAACGACCCTGCTAATCAAATTGGAGAATGGAGCAAAAATGAGGAATATAAGTTTTATCATACACAATCAACTCATACTTGGGGCGACTGCTACTCTTCAGGAGGATCGGATGACCGATTCGATTTTATTTTAGCATCAAACGATATTATTAGTGGTGCTAAAAATTTACAGTATATTGACCAATCATATACAACAATAGGCCAGGATGGCAGTTTTTTTGATGATGCTTTAAATATTACCACTAATGCAAGTGTTCCGGTTAATATTGCACAGGCTTTATTCAATATGTCCGATCATTTACCCGTTTATTTGGAACTAAAAATTAACCAAAATGCGACAAGTCTGAATATTTCGAATGTATCCTTTGTCCCTGAAAAACCTGGGAGTAACCAGAATGTATCTGTTTTTGCTGATTTAACAGACAAAGCGGATACCATTCAGGAACTACAAATCAAATATGGCTATTCATCAGACAATTATAATCATCACGAGATAATGAATCTTGAGAAATATTCCTATTCAGGTATCATTCCTCCACAAGAGGAGGGCACTGAAATATTTTTTCGGATAGCCGGATTTAATCATCTTGATCAGGAAATTATTTCAAGTGATGAGTATCATTACAAGGTATATGCTGCTACAGCTGTTGACCCAGTTTTTAATACGACAAAACAAATTAGGATTCCAAATCCTGTTAGAGATATTTTAAAACTTACAACATATCAGATCATAGCTCAAAATGTTCTCGTTGAATTAATTTCAACGAGTGGAGAAGTTTGTTTTAAAGAATCGACATATATGTCAGAGAACAATAGCTATGAATTTCCTGTTGAGCATTTAAAAAATGGGTTTTATATTATTAAATTTACAGGAGAAAAGGGTTTCGTTTATACGCGAAAAATTGTTGTTCAAAAATAACTTTATGCGATATATTTATCGAATAATTTTATTTCTGGTAATCTTTTTTATTTGCATTCCTTCTTTTGGACAATTTTATTCTACCGGACAAGATCCGGCATCCATAAGTTGGAAGCAGATAAATACCGACAATTTTCAGCTTATTTTTCCTTCGGAATATCAGGCCACTGCACAAAAAATTGCTAATATTTTAGAATTTAGTTACCAACAAGTTGGTTCCTCACTTAATCACCAACCAAAGAAAATTTCTGTAATCATTCATTCCCAGAGCATCCGCTCTAACGGATATGTATCATGGGCTCCTAAACGGATGGAATTATTTCCCGTTCCATCGCAAAGTATGTATCCTGATAATAATCTTCAGCAATTATGTATCCACGAGCTCCGTCATGTAGTTCAGATCGATAAATTAAATCAAGGAATTACAAAAGTGTTGCGGATCGTTTTTGGACAACAGGCTACTGGCTTGGTTGCCGGACAATTACCCCTGTGGTTTTATGAAGGAGACGCTGTAGTAGCGGAAACCGCTCTTTCTTCTTTTGGCCGTGGGCGCCTTCCCTATTTTAAAAGAGGAATACGGACCCATTTATTACAGGCTGAAAAAAGGTATTCTTTGGATAAGTTTCTTTTTGGATCGTATAAAGATTATGTTCCAAATCATTATGAATATGGTTATCAATTTACGGCTTATTTTAGAGCTAAATATGGTGCGGATAAATGGAGTGACGTTATAGACCATGTAGCCAAAAATTCATACACTTTTTTACCTACAAATTTTGCATTTAACCAGGGACTAAAAAAATATTCTGGACTTTCGCATAAAATGTTATATCAGGAAAGTTTTTCTTTTTTAGATAGTTTGTGGAAAACAGGAAGCGAGCAAATAAAATATACACCAACGAACTTTATTAATCCTGATAAAAAAGATTATTACGATTATATACATCCTCAATATCTTGCTAAAGGGGGAGTAATTGCCCTAAAAAAGGGTTTTTCTCATATCCCTCAATTTGTAGAAATATGTGAAGGAGAGGAAAGTGTTTTATGGGAACCGGGGCCCCTCATTTCCGATGATTTTTCGGTTGCAGGGAAATTTATTGTTTGGGCCGAATACAGGCCTGATGCAAGATGGCATAATAGAGAATATACAGCCATTAAATTATTTAATATCGAGACTCGAGAGGAAAAGCAGGTGGTTGATAAGGTACGGTATTTTAGCCCGGATATTTCAGCCGAGACGAACAAAATAGCAGTAATTGAAGTAAATTCTAAGAATGAATATTTTTTAAATATTATTAGCTCCTATAATGGTTTTGTGGCTAAAAAAATTGCTTCACCAAAAGGCCATTTTATTCAACGCCCTCAATGGTCTGCCGATGAAAGATACATTTATGTTATAGAAATTAACGGGAATACAAAACAGGTTAGCCGGTATGATTATAAAACAGATCAATGGGAAATTGTTTTTGCTATTCCAGAGGTTGATATTCAGCGAATACTACCTACATCGGATTATATTTTTTTTCATTCAACCTATAATGGCATAGATAATATTTATGCATATCATTTTAGCAGTCACTCTTTTTATCAATTGACTGCATCAAAATTTGGAATTTCTGATTTTGATATTGATGCGAACACAAAAAATATTTTTGCCAGTGAATATAGTTCGCAAGGGTTTGGCGTTTCTAAAATACCTATAGAAAGAGCCTTGTGGCATAAAAAGGAGATGAAAAAAGTTGAGCAAAATTATTTGGCTGAAAAATTATCATCTCAGGAAAACGGAAAAATAAATAGCAGTAAAATTCCAACCAACGAATATCCAGTAAAACCCTATTCCAGGCTGGCTAATTTATTTTATTTTCATAGCTGGGTACCTTTGTATTATGATTTTGAGGATATTGATCTTCAGTATAGTGTAAGCGACCTTTCTGAAATTTATGGAAAAATTCATCCCGGGATTATGCTTCTATCACAGAATAAATTGAGTACAATGGAAACTATTTTAGGATATGCATATAAAAATAAACATCATTATTTATCCTCTTCTTTTATTTATAAAGGGTTGTATCCTTATATAAAAATAACTACTGACTATGGTGATCGTCACGAATATTTTGCTGCTTCTGATGTTGCATGGACCCCGCAGCTAAAGTACGATAATACTAATTTTACAGTTGAAACATACATCCCTTTTAATTTAAACCGAGGGAAATTTATCGCTGGATTTTATCCTGGAATTACGTTTGAATATAGCAACCGTTATTATTATCAATATAATGATCATTATTATCAAGAAGGATTGGAATTTATGAATTATCAATTGTATTTGTTTTTTTATACCCGAAAAGCACATCGTGATATCCAACCCAAACAGGGTGTTTTTATTGATTATAATTTATATAATTCGCCTTTTGACCAGGATTTTTTTGGGTACATATCTACCATCGATTCACGGATATATTTACCCGGTTTTTTTGAGGATCATGGATTTAAATTTGATATTGGATATCAATACCAAAGCCCTAAACTCTATTTGTATTCTTCCCGGTTTCGTTTTCCTCGAGGAATGTTTCGTCAAAGAACTGAAAAATTAGTTAAGCTTTATAGCGATTATGTTTTTCCTATAGCTTATCCCGACTGGAGTATTGGCCCTTTGTTTTATGTAAAACGCATTAGAGGAGCTTTATTTGGTGATTTTGCCATAAATCAATATAATACATACACTCAAAATTCTTCATTGCTAACAACAACAAAAGAAGAATTTTATAGTTTTGGTATAGATCTTTCAGTAGATTACCATTTATTGCGTACAATGTTTCCACTGAACACTGGTTTGAGGGTTGGTTATTTACCCGAACATCAATCATTCTTTACGGAATTGCTTTTTGGTATTAATTTATATCCATTATAAAAAGAATAATCTTTAAACAATAAAACGGATAAGATTGCTGTTATAAACGAGGATCTTTTTTAAGACAAAAAAATGACTCCTTGCATAAAAAGTAATATATTTGTTCGATAAATTAAATTATAGAGTGAAGTTTTTAACCAAAAAAAGAGTTTTACGATGGCAAAAAATAATGAACCTGAAACAACAGCTGCAATTAATTTAGTTGGTGTTGGAACTGAAATTACCGGAGATATTAAATCAAATGGAGATATCCGAATAGATGGTGCTTTAAACGGAAATTTGAATACAACGGGTAAAGTTGTTATTGGCGAAACAGGAAGAGTAAAAGGGGAGATCGCTTGTAAAAATTCAGAGGTGTTAGGTGAAATAAATGGAAAGATTAAAGTTGGTGAACTGCTTTCACTTAAAGCAACCGCTAAGATTAATGGTGATATTATCACTAAAAAATTAGCTATAGAACCCGGCTCAACGTTTATAGGTAATTGCAATATGAGCGATGAGTCGCGTACAAATGTCAATACAACCGAATCAAAATATAAAGAAAAAGAACAACGAAGCGCTTAATTGTTTGATATTTAGCGATTGCTTTTTAAATGACTCCCATTAGCCACTAGGACGGTGGAGACATTTAATTTGAATATAATATTGAGTTTTTATATTTGCTATGATTTTATTCATTTACATAGCTTTTTAGGCCTTTTTTAAAAACAGTTATACATTTAGATGAAAGCTTATAATAAATTTTTAATCAAAGAAGCAATTTTAACCGTTTTTTTAGGACTCATTGCGCTTATTCTTTTTCAAACAGTTTTATCTACATATTACCATCCGGTTTTCTGGTTAAATCTATTTATTATTGCTGTACTAACAGGGGTCTTGCATTTTTTTATATTAAAAGTTAGCACAGAAGGGCATAGTCGATTCTCTTCCCGGTTTATCATGATATCGGGAATTAAAATGATGATATACCTTGTGTTTATTGTTTTGTTTGCCCTTTTTAATCCAGGTCACGCTAAATTTTTTCTCATAACCTTCCTTATCCTTTATTTCATTTATACTTTTTTTGAGGTATTATTAATGCTTAAATTTTTTAACAAAAAATAGATTGTTTAATAATATGCTGTTATTGAAATAACACTGTTAAAAAAATAACAGAAAAGTTTGGAAAATTATTTTGGCTCTTTTACATTTGCCCACAATAAATGTTTGGGAATATTTATTTGTTCTTATTTTTTAAAACATATAAATATTTAAAACTTGT
>JAYEKP010000090.1:0-17166 GCA_034661075.1 Bacteroidota bacterium | reverse complement strand
GGAGCAGTTGCCGGAGCCATAATTGGAGTTTCGGATATTGATAAAGCACGAAAGGTTTATAGCGATATTCTGGGTTACGACGAGGTAGTTTATGATGATCAAGGTGTTTTCGATGATTTTAAACCAATGCCCGGAGGAAATCAAAAATTCCGCAGGGTGCTTTTAAAAGCAAGCAAAGAAAGACGCGGAATTTTTAGCCGCTTGTTCGGACATAGCTATATCGAACTTATTCAGGTTTTAGACCGCAAACCTAAAAAAATTTTTAAAAACCGCTATTGGGGCGATCTTGGTTTTATTCACCTGTGTTACGATATTTCAGGTATGGAAGCTTTGAAAAAAGATTGCGAATCAAAAGGGTACCCATTTACTGTCGATAGCTCTGTTAAACATAATAAACAAAACAGCTTTGATATGGGCGAAGCTGCAGGACACTTTTCTTATATTGAAGATCCGGATGGTACTTTAATCGAATTTGTTGAAACCCATAAAATACCCATTATGGAAAAATTTGGCTGGTACCTTAACCTGAAAAAACGCGATCGGAAAAAACCGCTACCCAACTGGATGATTAAAGCACTTAGATTTAGTAAGGTTAAATTTTAATTTGTTAAAACTTATCAAGTTTTTTAAAGATGAAAAACCATCTTTTATTAAACTATAGTATTACTTTTCAGTTATATTAATATATTTTAAAATTATGAATAAAAATCAAATTATTGCTTTCATCTCAGTTTTACTGATCATCTTTTCTTTTGCTTGTACGGAAAAAGAGAAACCAGAAAAAATCACTTTACATCTTATCGAAACAAGCGATATACATGGAGCCATATTCGATTACGATTTTATCAACGATAAAAAATCAAATACATCGTTATCCAAAATATCATCTTATATTAAAGATTTAAGAGAAAATAATCAGGTTGTATTATTGGATAATGGCGACATATTGCAGGGTCAGCCTGTGGTTTATTATTCTAATTATGAGAATGTTGACAAAAAACACATTTGCTCGCAGGTAATGAATTACATGGAGTATGATGCCGCAACGGTTGGAAATCACGATATTGAAGCAGGACATACTGTTTACGATAAATTAGTAAATGAGTTTAATTTCCCCTGGCTCGCAGCAAATGCCATCAATACTTCAACCGGAAAGCCCTATTTTAAACCCTATACCATAATCAATAAAAAAGGAGTAAAAATTGCTGTATTAGGGCTAATAACTCCGGGAATTCCTAAATGGCTTCCCGAAGAACTTTGGGACGGTATAGAGTTTATCGATATGGTTGAATCGGCCAAAGAATGGGTTCCTAAAATCATGGAAAAAGAAAAACCCGATTTGTTTATAGGGCTTTTCCATTCAGGATATGATTACACTTACGGGGGAGTGAATTATGATACCCCAAGAAACGAAAATGCTTCCTTAATCGTTGCCGAACAAGTTCCGGGATTTGATATCATTTTTGTCGGGCACGACCACCGAACATGGAACGAAAAAGTAGAAAATGTAAACGGTGATGAAGTTATTATCATGGGTCCCAAAGGGAATGCCAATCAATTTTGTGTAGCTAAAGTAGAAATGATTTTAAATGAAAATAAAAAATATGATAAATCGTTTCATACTGAAATCATGGATGTATACCCTCTGAAAACCGATCAGGAGTTTACCCGGAAATTTGAAAATCAAATGAACGAAGTTAAAAAATATGTGTCGCATAAGGTTGGTACATTTGAAAAAGCTATAGATGCACACGAAGGGATTTATGGGCCATCCGTATTTGTAGATTTAATTAATACCATTCAGTTAGACATTAGTGATGCCGATATATCATTTGCCGCACCTTTATCTTTTAATGCAACCATTGAAAAAAGCCCTGTTTATGTTCGCGATATGTTTAAGTTATATCGTTTTGAAAATTTTTTGTACACCTTGAACCTCTCGGGTAAAGAAATTGATGGCTATTTAGAATACTCAGTTGCAAACTGGTTTAACACCATGAAAGATGAAAATGACCATCTATTACTATTTAAATCGGATAAAAACGGGAAACCTCTCTATTCAGAACAATATCAATCCTACAGCTTAAAAAATAATTATTACAATTTTGATGTAGCTGCTGGAATAAAATATAACGTTGATATTTCCAAACCCGATGGTGATAAAGTTACCATCCATTCATTAACATCCGGAGAAAAATTTGATAAAGACAGTACTTACATTATAGCTATAAACAGCTACCGAGGAAATGGCGGTGGAGGACATTTGGTAAATGGTGCAGGAATACCGGAGGATGAACTCAACGAACGCAAAATTAGCTCCACTGAAAAAGATATCCGCTATTATATGATGCAATGGATGGAAAAAAAACAAACCATTCATCCGGAAGCCAGAAACGAATGGTCGATATACCCTGAAGACTGGTGGAAAAAAGCAAAGAAAAATGATTATAAACTTCTAAATCGATAATTTAAAATGAAAAAGTTAATATTTTTACTTATTTCAGTCTCCATTATTACTGCATCTTGCCATAATGATGTGAGTAAAACTAAAAACAGCGAAAAAAAAGCAAAAAATATAATCCTGCTCATTGGTGATGGGATGAGTGTAACCCATATATATGCTGCCATGACGGTATCGGGAACTCCACTTAACATGGAAAAATTTAAATACACCGGATTACAGAAAACCTACTCTGCTTCCGATTATATAACCGACTCGGGAGCAGCGGGAACAGCTCTGGCAACGGGTAACAAAACAAAAAAAGGGCACATTGGCTGCGATTCATTAGGACATCCCTTTAAATCTATTCTAAAATATGCCGAAGAGGATGGTTTATCCACAGGCCTTGTTGCCACTAGCTCAATTTTACATGCCACACCGGCAGCTTTTATCGCCAATAATATCAGCAGGAATAATTACGAGGAAATTGCCCTCGATTTTCTTAAAACCGATATCGATATTTTTATTGGTGGGGGTAAAAAAAATTTTGAAGACCGGGAAGACGGGCTAAATCTTATCGATTCATTAAAAAGTAAAGATTACCAGGTTACCACTGCTATTGATGATATCAATTTAGTTAATTTTCAGAAATTTGCTGTATTTACAGCTGAAAAACATAACCCTGAATATCGTAACGGACGTGGCGATATGCTACCCAAAGCAACCGAAAAAGCCATCGAAATGCTTAGCCAAAATGAAAATGGATTTTTTATGATGGTTGAAGGCTCACAAATCGATTGGGGCGGCCACGATAATGATATCGATTACATCATTACCGAGTTATTAGATTTTGACCGTGCCATTGGCAAAGCACTCGAATTTGCAGAAAAAGATGGGGAAACATTAGTCATTGTTACCTCAGACCACGAAACAGGGGGCTTAACACTCGTTGGTGGTAATAGGAATAATAAAACAATTGAGGTAAATTTTTCAACCGATTATCATACCGCCGATATAGTACCGGTATTTGCTTACGGGCCAGGAGCTGAAAAATTTATTGGAATCTATGAAAATACAGATGTTTTTCATAAAATGATGCAAGCATTAGGATTGGAATAAATAAAAAATAATATTAAATCTTTTTAATCCCTATAAATTAGCTTATTAACAGCTATTATAGGGATTTTTTAGTATATTTGATGTTAATAATGATACTTCAGGTTTATGCTTAAAAATTATTTTAACTACAAAATAAAAATAAAAAACTCTCCTTTTGAAACGGGAGGAGCAAAAAAATCAAACAATACAGCAACGATTTCGTTTCTTGATGCAAACAAAAAAGAAATTGCATATTTAGAGTTGGGTTATATCGACAAAGAGGAAATATATCAATTAATCGACGAGAAAAAATCTATAAACCTTGATCATTGTTACATCGAAAATTTCTCTTTATCGGATTACCGCGAAAGTAGAAACATCGAAAAAAAAACTTATATTAAATTACACCAGTTTTCAGGGTATAATACTTTTTTTGATTCACGTATAGCAACTGATTTTTCCTTTGCTGAATTTGATGAAGATTATAAAACCTTTGAAAATGCTCATTTTCTGAATGGAGCTGTCTCCTTCCAATCAGCAAAATTTAATAATGGAGGCATTAATTTTAGCTATACATACTTTAATGACGGAAATATTGATTTTACCAATGTATTATTTGGCGAAGGTGAAGTAAATTTTAAAAATTCATGGTTCGGTTCAGGACATAAAAATTTTCAGGATGCCTACTTTGGTGAGGGCGATGTTTTATTTATAAACACTGAATTTAACGATGGCGAAGTAACTTTTGTAAATACACTATTCGAATCAAGAAGGGTAACATTTAAAGTAGCACGTTTTGGTGAAGAAAAAATCAATTTCCATTTTGCCCGATTTCACTGCAAGGAGTTGGTTTTTGAGCGTACAGAATTTGGTGATGGAAAGGTTGATTTTAGAACCACTGAGTTTAGTGATGCCAAAGTGAGTTTTAACAGAGCAGTTTTCGGAGATGGTGAAAAATCATTTGAAGCAGCACAACACAAAGGAGGTAAAGTAACATTTCGAAGAACCCAGTGGGGTAACGGGAATGTTTCTTTCGAACAAATTGAATTTCAAAATACATTGTTATTTCTTGATAATGCTGATTTTGGCAAAGGAAACTTAAGTTTTAGCCATGCAAATATTCTGGAACTCTCTCTAAAATCTTGTCATTTAGATTATTATGTTGATTTGCGAATTGCAAATTGCCAGTTCATTGATTTAACCGATACTGTTGCCCGTGATATTATTGATATCAAACCCTATGACTTTCCTTTGAATATCGATACCATTAATTTTTCGGGCATGCGATTAATCGGTAGAATTTATATCGACTGGAATATAAATCAGATTAAACAGTTAATTTACTCACAAAAGGATACATCACGCAGAGAACTTGCTGAACAATTCAGAATTTTAAAAGAAAATTTTAGTACAACAGGCCAATATGCCGATGAAGATAAAGCATATGTTGAATTTAAAAGGAATGAGTTAAAAGCTGATTTACATGATGCAATCAAAAGAAATCCTTATAGCCGTATTTGGCAATATCCATCCTACTTGTTTCAATGGATAGTATTTGATAAAGTTGGTTTATATGCCACAAATCCATTACGTGTCCTTACCAGTATGCTTTTTAGTTATATTTTTTTCTCTTTGGTTTATTTGATTGTTCCATTTTTTGTGAATACAAAAATTGTTTCATCACTCGGAGATCCGGATAAGTTAGGGCCTGTTACTGTATCCTTCTATCATAGTGCTATTACATTCTTAACCATTGGTTATGGAGATTATTATCCCTCGGGCTTATTTCGATGGATTTCTGGATTGGAAGGATTTGTTGGGCTATTTCTAATGTCGTACTTTACCGTTGCTTTTGTACGTAAAATTTTAAGATAATTTTAATAAAGTTTCCTAACCTCAGCTTTCAAAAATTCTAAGGCAAGGCTTACCGGCGACTTTTCGTATTTCATCAATTCTTCTAATATCATCTTACTTAATTCAAAAGCCGATGAATCCGGTTTTACTCTATTGTAACAACTATTCACTATTTGAACAATGGTTGATTTGGCATTTTTAATTAATTCCCAGGCTTGGGTTGATATATAAATTTGCTGAGAAACATTATGATCGAATTCAGAACGAATGGCATTTAATATCTCCGTTTGTAATTGTTTCGCTCGCATGTCGGGCTTGTTTAACCGCATAATTAGCGATTCGGGCGATATTCGTTCAAGCAAAAGAGTGAATCGTTCATAAGCCTGCAACCTTATTGGAGTTATAATTTGCTGATTTTTGGAGATTATTTCATAATTGCGTTTTCCCTGTTCGTTTTTTATCATTTGTTTAAGCACTAACCAGCTTGCCAGCAAAACAATAATAGCCGGAAGAATATATTTCAAAATTTCAAATATTGTTGTCATCCTGTTTATTCTTTTAATCATTTATGATTTTTATTGATGTTGTTATACAACACAAATAAAAACCTTTAAATATTTTATATTTGCAATGCACATAAAAATCAAATTTAGTAAAAATATTGCATTTACATTGATGTTTATAAATTTCTTCTATTAATATTTTTTTTTATGGAAAACATATCACAAAGAATAGCAAGTTTAGCTGTATCACAAACCCTGGCCATGAGTCAGAAAAGCCGCGATTTAAAAGCCAAAGGGTTCGATGTAATTAACCTAAGTGTTGGCGAACCCGATTTCAATACTCCACAACATATTAAAGATGCTGCTGTAAAAGCCATAAACGAGAACTATAGTCATTATGCTCCGGTTCCTGGCTATCCGGAATTGTTACAGGCCATTTCTGATAAGTTAAAAAGAGAAAATAATCTAGATTACAATAATGATCAGATTATTGTTTCTAATGGAGCCAAACATTCTTTAGCCAATGTAATTTTATCCATTGTAAATAAAGATGACGAGGTAATAGTTCCTGCTCCCTACTGGGTGAGTTATGTGGAGTTGGTAAAACTGGCCGAAGGTAAAAATGTGGTCATTGAGGCCGGTATTGAAAATGACTTTAAAATTACACCTGAGCAATTAAAAAAAGCTATTACCCCCAAAACAAAAGCATTATTTTTATGTTCGCCATCCAATCCCAGTGGCAGTGTCTATTCTCGTGATGAATTAAAAGCTATTGCTGAGGTTATTGATGCAGCAGAACAATATATTTACATCCTTTCGGATGAAATTTACGAACATATCAACTTTGTGGGCAACCACGAAAGCATTGCCCAGTTCGATTTTATCCGCGATAAAGTAATTATTATTAATGGCGTATCCAAAGGCTACGCTATGACCGGGTGGCGAATTGGTTATATTGCTGCTCCTAAATGGCTTGCCAAAGCTTGTAACAAAATCCAGGGTCAAATGACTTCCGGAGCATCATCAATATCTCAAATGGCATCTATTGCTGCATTAAACTCCGATAGCTCATGCATTACCGAAATGGTAGATGCTTTCAAGCGCCGTCGCGACTTAGTTATAGAGTTAATGAAAGATATCAAAGGGTTAAAAAATAATGTACCTCAGGGTGCATTCTATCTTTTTCCGGAAGCCAGTTATTATTTTGGCAAAACCGATGGCAACCGTACCATTAAAAATGCAATGGATTTATGCCTATACATTCTTGAAGAAGCTCATGTAGCAACTGTTCCGGGCGACGCATTTGGGTCTCCTAACTACATCCGTTTTTCATACGCTACTTCTGACGACCAGCTTAGAGAAGCACTAAAACGGATGAAAAAAGTGTTGGATAAGTTAAAATAAAAATACTAGTAATCAATGGGTTAACCCGTTGGTTATAATAGTTACATATTAACAGATGGGTTAACCCGTCTGTTTTTTTAATTTAAATAAATCATTACAACCACTTCTATAAAGTTTAAGGGTCAATCCGTGGTTTGCATAATTCTATGTTTCATCAGGCACTAAATCAACGGTTTAACCCGTTGATTTAATGATTCTAATCATAATAACACGCTAATAATCTTTACCTGTAACACATGCATACAAATTAAAAATCATTATGCTACTGTTAATTTAACATTAAATTAATATTATGTATTTTTATAATCTGTATAATTGCAATCAAATTTTAACTCTTTAATGCACAATGAGTGTCATACGAAAAAGAAAAATACTCTTCCTGGTTATTCATTTACTTTTTTTTAATTTTTCATTCTCCCAGGAATCAGAAAATTTCATCCCATCAGGATATTTTTATGGAACAGTATTTAGCAATTTTCATTATCAACTAAATGCAGCAAACGAATCAGCCTTTGAGGTTCAACGAGCTTACATGGGGTATACTTATCATCTTTCCAGCAATTATTCCGTTAATATAAAGTTAGATATTGGCAGTCCCGAACATATCTCATCGTATGATATTTTAAAACGCTATGCCTATTTTAAAAATGCAGAATTAATTTATAACAATCATAAATTAACTATTCATGCCGGATTAATTGATTTATATCAGTTTAAAGTACAAGAAAAATTTTGGGGACACCGCTACATTTACAAATCATTCCAGGATCAGCATAAATTTGGTAGTAGTGCCGATATAGGAGCTTCTGTTTCTTATGTATTTAATAAATTTATTAAAGCTGACTTCAGTGTTATGAATGGAGAAGGATATAATCAGCTTCAGACAGACAATACTTATAAAAGTGCATTAGGAATTTCTGTAACACCTATAAATAAATTAACCATACGCTTATATGCCGATTATATTGAGGAGGATGAAATTCAAGCTACCTGGTCTTCATTTATTGGATATCAATTTAGAGATAAAGCTAAAATTGGTGTTGAATATAATTATCAATCCAATTCAGGATTTAGAAAAAACCGTAACCAAAATGGTTTTTCTGGTTATGCATCGGTTAATATCAGTAAAAAATTTGAACTTTTTGGCCGTTATGATAAATTATGGTCGAACACCTTAAGTGGAGACCCCTATAACTGGAACATAACCCGGGATGGAAGCGCAATTATTGCCGGCATTCAGTATACACCAATAAAAAATATTAATATCGCTGCCAACTACCAGGACTGGTATCCTTATGCTAAAAACCTGGAAAATGAATCATATTTCTATTTAAATTTAGAATTTAAATTTTAAAGATTACAACATGATTAACAAAATATTAATATCAATATTAAGTATATTAATGATAATGAGTAGTTGCCGCAAAAGTGATATTATTGTCGATGAAAATACTCTTTTATCTGATGACGGCAGCGGAACAGGAACAATAACCTGGACAAAAGATAAAAACTATATATTGGATGGATTTGTGTTTGTAAATCCAGGGCAGACCCTCACCATAGAACCCGGAACGATTATCAGAGCAAAAACAGGACAAGGAGAAAACGCTTCGGCCTTAATTGTTGCCCGTGGAGGAAAAATTATTGCCCAGGGAACCAAAGATGAACCCATTATATTTACCGTAGAAGATGATGATTTGGAGGGCTCAATTCCTGTTGAATCAAGAGGCTTATGGGGTGGAATTATTATTCTTGGCAATGCACAGTTAAATACGGAGTTTAATGAAGCAAGAATTGAAGGAATTCCCATTTCTGAATCAAGAGGAATTTATGGAGGAAATAAAAATGACGACAATTCAGGGATACTAAAATTTGTTTCTATAAGACATGGAGGCACAAACATTGGCGATGGAAACGAGATAAACGGGCTTACTCTGGGCGGAGTCGGCTCTGGAACAACCATCGAATATGTTGAAGTTATTTCCAACGAAGATGATGGATTTGAGTTTTTTGGAGGTACGGTAAATTGCAGGTATCTGGTATCCGCTTTTTGTGGCGATGATGCGTTCGATTTTGACCAGGGCTATCGTGGCAAAGGTCAATTTCTTTTAGCTTTACAAGCTCCTTCATTGGGAGATCATCTTGCTGAACACGATGGAGGTACCAATCCTGTTTGGGGAGAACCTCTTTCAATACCTAAAATTTATAATGCTACCTATATTGGAAATGGAAGTCTTAGTACAGCCGAGTTAATGACGTTCTCCGATAATTCCGGAGGAAAATATTACAATTCTATTTTTTTGAATCAAACACAGGGTGTTTTTATTGAATATATCACCGGTTTTAATGATAGTTATTACCAATTTACTAAAGAAAACCTTAAAATTGAACATAATATTTTTTATGATATTGAAAATAATAACCAGGAAACCATCTTCGCAATATTTTCCAAAACATCTGATGATATATCGGAAGAACAGACAATCCTGCAAAATTATTTTCTAGCGGGGGAAAACAAAATTATCGATCCACAAATTGAAATTACCGAAACCGATTACGATCTTATACCCAAAGGAAACGTATCAGATAACTTAGCTCCATATTCAGATAACTGGTTTGATCCGGTAAATTATAAAGGAGCTTTTGATCCCGATGGTGATGACTGGCTTAATGGCTGGACATTATTAAGCCAGTCGGGTAAAATAAGATAAAAAATTATTGATGCTCTGGCCTTAACAAATCATTTACCGTTTTTACCGGATTAAAGGTAATGCCGGGAACTTCTACAAAAACAGTATTCCAGTTGGCCATTGCTCCGTTCCAAAGCCCCGGTAGTTCCTGCGCTTTTAAATCACGTCCGTCTTTCGATTTGTTAGAAATAAACCCTGTTTCAGGATCTCTGTATTGAAGTAGATTAAACTTTTTTCCTTTATAATCATTCATGCAGCAGACCAGATCTACCGGATTAAAATGAGTTGATTGTTTTAGAATATCCATCTGCCCGGAATCATTCTGATTAATTTGTGAGGTTTCAACAATTTGTAAATCAGTATGATTATCCGGATGTTTAATCCAAAATGGGCCACCTCCCGGTTCCCCTTCATTTTTTACCATACCACAAACCCGAATCGGACGGTTTAAAATAGTAAAAAGGATATTTTTTGGATCATCACTTTTTTCCAGATTAAAATGGTAACACAAATCATGCTGTATAAATTCAATTATTTCGTCTATTGTATTTTGTGCAACTTTATCCGATTCTAATTTTTCTAAATATTGAAAAACTTTCTCTCGCATGGATATCAAAATACCAGCCAATGCTTTTTTATATCTTATCGTTTCGCTTTTAAGCCGGTCAGGAACTACATTATCAATATTTTTAATAAAAATAATATCCGATGTCAACTCATTCAAGTTTTCAATAAGTGCGCCATGTCCGCCCGGACGGAAAAGTAAGGTTTCATCATCATTTCTAAACAGGTTGTTATCTAAATCAACCGCTATTGTGTCGGTCGAAGGTTTTTGTTGCGAATAAGTAATTTCGAATTGAACATTTAATTTTTGTTCATATTCATTCTTTACCTTCTGTAACAACTCATCAAACATTTTAGCATGCTGCTCTGGCGATATGGTAAAGTAAATTTTTACTTTACCATTGTTATTTTTAGCATACGCTGCTCCCTCTATTAAATGCTCTTCAAAAGCAGTTTTTATCTTATGGCCATCCTGATGAAACAAAAGTACAGCCTTTGGTTTAGCTCCATAGTTTAATCCCTCTTCGGTTAAAAAATAATGTAGGATAATTTTATATTCTCCATTTTTTAGAAGTTTATCAATATCATATCCAGTAGATTGAAGTGTAGCTTTGAGTTCATCATAAAAAGCAAACTTTTTAATTTCCCTGAAAAATTTTTTTACCTCATCATTTTCAATCTGGTCTAATGATTCATATTGATTTTTTGCCTGACCGTAAAATTCAAACAGAAATTTAAACATTCGAGATGCAGCTCCGGATGCTGGAACAAACTTTAATGCATCGGGTTTGGAGTCATCGTACAATTTGTTATAAGCGCTAATTTCAGCTTCATCAAGTTGAATAACACCATCTGAAATAGTAGCAGGTTTTATAAGATTTAAATAAGGAAATCCCTGTTTAAATCGTTCCAATTGTTTTTCAACTTCCTTTATGGTTAACCCCTGTTTTTCAATTTGCTTTATATCTTTTTTAGTAAACATAATTTACGTTATTTTTTTACTATTTATAATTACAAGACTAACAGCCCATTCTAACGTTATATCCACTGAATAGGCAAGATGGGACAGAAAAACACTAAACTATAAAAAAATTGTAAGTATGACATTATCAGATATAATAAACCTTATCAAAACTACAATGAATTTTTTAAATTACTAAAATTTTGCCGTTAACTTAAAATTAAACCTGCGGGAGGTAAGATAATTGGGCACGGCATATTGGCTTGCCTGTCCGGTTTGATTCCCAACCGTTTTAATCCACATATATGATATCGTATTATTGATATCCAAAAGGTTAAAAACTTCAAAACTTAACCACATATCCTTAAAAACATTTAAGATATTTCCTTTATTAAATTCTTTTGATTCGCTGATTAAAACTTTTGAAAAACCAATATCAACACGTTTGTAGGGTTTCATTCTAAAAACCTGGTCGTAGCGGTCTTTATCGGGAGAAGTAAAAGGAAGCCTGCTCCCATAGTGTAAACTCAGGTTCATTTTATAAGATGGATTCATGGGCAGGTAATCCTGAAAGAAAAGACTAAAGTTAAACAGCTGATCGGTAGGCCGTGGATAAAAACCAGGTTCAATCTTTTGTCCCTCATTATTATAATAAAAATCTCCATCAATATCTTCCTGGGTTTGCATAAGCGATAAGCTTGCCCACGATTCGATTCCTTTTACAAATTCTCCGTTAATTTTCATGTCCAGCCCAACAGCATATCCATCAGCCATATTTTGTGCCGAATAATCGATATGTACATTATCAATTTTGTACGGTATTAAATCATTTAAAATTTTATAGTATACTTCAGTAGTAAGCTTAAAAGGCCTTTCCCAGGCTAAAAAATGGTAATCATTCCCTAAAACAAAATGAATAGATTTTTGAGATTTTATGTCTGAATTAATTACTCCCTGATAATTTTTGATCTCTTTGTAGAAAGACGGTTGATAGTAAAACCCGGAGGCAAAACGGAAGATCATATCTTTTTCCCAATCGGGTTTATATGAAACCGATAACCTTGGGGTGACAATAAGCTCCTGGTTAAAATCCCAATACTGAAACCGGACACCTCCATTGATAAACATTTCTGCATTATTTATTAATTTATGCTGGTAAGTATCCTGAATATAACCAGCCAGGCGGTTTGTATGAAGTGTATTTTTTGTATGAGCTGTCTCGTATAATTCAATCGATTCGTTATTGTAAGGTAACGAATATCCTGCCGAATCGAGCATCTTCCACTGATTTATTTTATCGTCAATCAATTCAACATTATATTTTAATCCCCACCGTAATTTATGGTTTCCTTTGTAATATCCACCTTTAAAAGCTGCTGAATACACATTCGCTGTAAGGTAATTCCGGGCATGATTTAAAAAGGTACCAATACCTATATTCATAATACTATCGCCATACGTTTCAGAGCCAATCGTATTGTCCAGTTCGTTTAAATAGTACTGCCCTAAGATGTCATACGTTTCTTGCTCAAGCGTTTGGAAAGCTGACAGAATAAATTTTAGTGATAAATTTTCATTGGGATGATAATTGGCTGTAAATGTGCCCAGGTATGTTTCAAATCTATCCAATTCGTTTCCATCGTAGTAAATACGTAAGCTTAACGCATTATCAATAGTTCCAAAAGATGTTTCGCGGCTTTCGGGAATAAACCGATAACTGTTTAAGGCATAGTTGCCTAAAAAATCAAAATCAAGATATCGATTTACTTTATAGGTAAAATAAGCTTGTAGATCATAAAACTGAGGGTTATAATTTCCTTCTGTCTCCAGTGTATTTAAAATATATTTTGATGTTTTATACCTGAATCCGGTGTTGTAGGTAAATTTCCCATTTTTGGAGACATCTTCCAGGTGAGCACTTCCACCTAACAGACTCATAGAAACTGTTCCGGAAAATTCAGTCGGTTTATTATACCGAATATCCAAAACCGATGACATTTTATCACCAAATCGGGTTTCAAACCCTCCGGATGAAAATTGAATGGAAGAAACCATATCAGAATTTAAAAAACTCAATCCCTCCTGTTGGCCTGAGCGTATTAAAAGAGGCCTGTATATTTCAATATCATTTACATAAACCAGGTTTTCATCGTAGTTCCCTCCACGTACAGAATATTGTGAACTTAACTCTGTATTTGAAGATACTCCAGGTAAAGTTTTAATAATGGATTCTAAATTACCAGATATATCAGGATTTAATTGAATATCTTTCTTCTCAATTTTTACCAGGTTATTTTCCGGAGACATCTCTCCAACAATAGCAACTTCATCAAGATCACTCACTAAAATATTGAGCACAATATTTAATTTTTTTATTGTGTCTTTTTCATAGTTTATTTTAAACTCACGCGTTTCAAAACCAATACAACTTACCTGAATTAGCACATCACGATGGGCAGGAATAGTTAAAAGATAAGAGCCATCTTTTTGAGAAACAACACCGGTATTATTTGACATATTGCGGATGTGTGCTTCGCTTACAGGATTCCCTTCAGAATCTATTATTTTCCCTTTAAGTTCAACTAAATTTTGCGCATTTACCTGAAATGAAGAAATAAATAGTATAAAAAATATTATATTTTTTATATAAGGTTTTATCATTTTCTCGTTAATCAATTAGAATAATAACCCATAAAAACAGAATTTATTTCGTTTTAAACCAAAGAAAAATTTTCTGTGAATCTCAAGCAATATTATTCGTTTGTTATTCAAAAAATTTCTAATTTTAATTTCTGAAAAATACAAAAATAAGAACAATGGTTGAGCAAAAAGAAATTAATTTACCTTCATTCAATCGTGGTTATCATATTATAACCGATTATATTTTAAAAAACACAGGGCAATTGCCCGAAAAAGGCCTATTACATCTTTTTATCAAACACACATCCGCTGCATTAACCATAAATGAGAATGCAGATCCGTCGGTAACTATTGATTTTGAAAATTTTATGAATCATTTAATCCCTGATGGAAATGCGCTTTATTCACATACAATAGAAGGGCCTGATGATATGGCTGCTCATCTAAAATCATCTACTTTTGGACAATCATTAACCATACCCATTACCAATTACAGGTTAAATCTTGGTACCTGGCAGGGAATTTATTTATGTGAATTTAGAAACCATGCAAGCAGTAGGAAAATTGTACTTACCATTTATTCTTAAAAACATGTTTTACACAATCATTTTATTGTTGGTGTGTTTTTAAATTAGTGTTACCTTTGTTATACCAAAAAATTCGGATTAAAAACGAATTAATTTGAAAATTAACAAAGTGATATATTACTACGTTATTGCTATTCAGGTAGGTTACCTAAAACGTTTTGGAGGACTATAGTATCTCTTATCCCATATTCAGGTTTTTATAAATCAATAAATTTTTCTAACTTATCATCTTTAAAATAGTTAAAAGATTAAAAACATAAAATAATTATAATATGCAAAAATTACTTTTATTAGGAGACGAAGCGATTGCACAGGGAGCACTTGATGGCGGAATATCCGGTATTTATGCCTACCCGGGGACACCGTCCACAGAAATTACAGAATATGTGCAGGCATCAAAATATGCCCAAGAAAATAATATTCATAGCACCTGGTCGGCCAACGAAAAAACAGCCATGGAAGCTGCATTAGGAATGACGTATGCAGGAAAGCGAGCCATGGTTTGTATGAAACATGTAGGATTAAATGTTGCTGCTGATGCCTTTGTTAACTCAGCCATCACAGGTGTTAATGGAGGATTAATTGTTGTTGCTGCTGATGATCCTTCGATGCACTCATCGCAAAACGAGCAAGACTCAAGGTTTTATGGTAAATTTGCCATGATCCCTATTCTCGAACCTACCAGTCAGCAAGAAGCTTACGAAATGGCATACCATGGTTTCGAGTTATCGGAAAAATACAAACTTCCGGTATTATTAAGAATTACAACACGTTTAGCACACTCGCGTGCAGGTGTGCAAACCTTGGCACAAAAAGCACAAAATAACAACTCATTGCCCTCAGACCTTCGACAGTTTGTGCTTTTGCCAGCTATAGCAAAGAAAAATTACAAAAAATTAATCGGAACGCAAGCAGGATTAGAAGTTGCTTCGGAAGAATCAGCATTTAATCAATATATTGATGGAAAAGATCAAAGTTTGGGAATCATTACCACAGGAATTGCTTATAATTATTTAATGGAGAACTTCCAGGATAAAGAACTATCTCATCCGGTGTTAAAAATTGGACAATACCCTATTCCACGAAAACAAGTAATGAAGATAGTTAATGAGTGCAAAAAAGTGCTTGTTATTGAAGAAGGTTACCCAATTGTGGAAGAAATGTTAAAAGGTTATCAGGAAGCTGGAACAACAATTACCGGAAGACTTGACGGAACATTGCCACGCGATGGTGAATTGAATCCAAATATTGTAGCCACCGCTATAGGTTTGGAAACCGTAACCGACGAATCGATTCCTGAATTGGTAAAAAACCGTCCACCATCTATGTGTGTAGGATGTGGCCATATTGAAGCATACAAAGCGCTAAATAAAGCATTGGCTGATCTTAGCAAGGGGCGAGTTTTTGCTGATATCGGTTGTTATACATTAGGTGCTCTGCCTCCATACAACGCCATTAACTCATGTGTTGATATGGGCGCTTCGATAACGATGGCCAAAGGAGCTGCCGATGCAGGAATGGTTCCTTCTGTTGCTGTTATTGGCGACTCCACATTTACCCATTCGGGAATAACCGGCTTAATTGATTGTGTTAGTGAAAAATCACCGGTAACGATTATTATCTCGGATAATTTCACTACGGCTATGACCGGTGGCCAGGATTCAAAAGCTCTTGGTAAGATTGAAGATATTTGTAAAGGTGTAGGTGTTGAACCCGATCATATCAGAGTATTCAGGCCTACTAAGAAAAATTTAGATGAAATGGTAGAAATTATGAAAGAAGAACTGGCTTACAACGGAGTATCCGTAATTATACCTCGAAGACAATGTGTTCAAACCATGAAAAATAAAAAGCTTGCAGAAAAGCTTGTTCAGTTAAATTTAAAATAAACTACAATTTGTAGATTTTATTCATTGCAAAAAAAATAAACCTATGAAAACAGATATCGTTTTAGCCGGAGTTGGTGGACAGGGAATATTATCCATAGCTGCAACCATTGGTATGGCAGCCTTACATAATGATCTTTACTTAAAACAAGCGGAAGTACATGGAATGAGTCAACGTGGCGGTGCCGTTCAGTCGCATATGCGTATTTCTGACAAAGAAATTGCTTCGGACTTAATTCCAATGGGTGCAGCAGATATCATTCTTTCAGTAGAACCTATGGAGTCGTTAAGATACCTTCCTTTTTTATCCAATGATGGGTGGTTGGTTACGAATATTACTCCATTTGTAAATATTCCTGATTACCCTGAAAAAGAAACAATTTTAAACGAGATAAAAAAACGTAAAAATCATATTGCAATTGATGCCGATAGCATTGCAGCAGAGATTGGTTCTAAACGTTCATCAAACATCGTAATGCTGGGTGCAGCAAGTCCGTTTTTTAATATCCCTTTTGAAAGTTTCGAAGAAGGAATTCGGA
>JAYEKP010000089.1:0-3440 GCA_034661075.1 Bacteroidota bacterium | reverse complement strand
CAAATATAAACAAGGGATTTTATTTAAATGGGGGGATTCGTTTTTAATAATAGTAAAAATCTGTCCAAAATACCTGTAATTACGTTTGTATTTTTTAATTTTAAAAATATTTAGGACAGCTATGGGTTGGTATACTTAATCTCTAAATCTTTATTTACATATAATAATAGTTGTGGTAAATTTCTAAGAATAATTTCTTTAAAATCGTTAAATTTTTCTTTATGCATTCTTAAATAAATAATAAATTTGTTTGTGCTAATTTTAGCTGAATATTAACCCACTATCATCCTTTTTGTTCACTGTTGTCTGAAAAATAATTAACAAATTTAATCACATAATGTTAAAATACCATACAGTAATATTTTTATAATAATGGTTATCTTTGAGTAATCAAAAATATAACTTTGTGAAACCCTCATGCACTAAAATACACAAAAAGATATGAACCGAAGCGAAGCTGAGTTCACGAATACCAAATTAAAAAATATATTTATGAGTAATAAAATGTGAGGGTTTCATGGTATTTTAAATACAGGAGTAAAAATTAGCAATTGTTTTTAATTGAATAACAGAAGTATAAAATAAATATATTCGAATGCAACAATTCGTAATAATCGTAGCAGGAGGTTCTGGGGAAAGGATGCAGAGTGAAGTTCCAAAGCAATTTTTAGTAATAAATGGAACGCCTTTATTAATGATTAGTATTAAGGCATTTCATCGTTATAATCCGTCAATAACAATTATTGTTGCTTTACCTGAACAGCAAATAGAATTTTGGCGTAATTTATGTGAAAAACATGCTTTCAACATTCATCATCAAATTGTAAAAGGAGGTAAAACACGTTATCATTCGGTAAAAAATGCATTGGAAACGATTAATTCGGACGGTATTGTAGCCATACATGATGGAGTGCGCCCATTGGTCAGCCAGGAAACTATTCAAAGAGTTTTTGAAACAGCAGAGTCTAATAGTAATGCGGTTCCGTATTTGGATATGTTTGATTCTGTTCGATATTTAAATGGAGATAAAAACAGGCCTGTCGACCGTTCAAAATATAAATTAATACAAACACCACAAGCTTTCGATGGGAAAATCATACTACAAGCTTATGAGCAACCATTTGAACCATCATTTACCGATGATGCAAGTGTGGCAGAAAAGGCAGGACAAAAAATAAACCTGGTTGCTGGTAATCGTGAAAATATTAAAATTACCACCCAGGTTGATTTAATTGTTGCCAAGGCGCTTTGGAATCATTTATCCGAATGAAAAACCAAAAATGGGATATTTGTGTGAAACAGTACTTTTCTGGCTTTGCTCGGATTAAATAACTTAAAAATAATTCCTCTTTTGTGAGTTACCATGGAAATGATGTCGATATTTTTTTTCCGGACAAATTCCTGAATTCCTTTTAAAAAGTCCTCCTCTTCAATAATGGAACATTCTACTTCATAATCACCATATTGCTCCTTTAGCCTGGTTTTAAGATTGTCCATTTTTACTTTATCCCAAACATTGGAATCAACCGTTCCAATATGCACACAATATAATCGGATATCAAAAGGAGCAACAATGCTCATTAACTTTTTTATCGCTTTGTAATCCGACTCATCAAAATCGGTAGTATACATGATATTAATGGTAGCTATACCCTGATAAATAGAATCTTCGGGAATTACTAAAACAGGCCTTTGGGCATTTTCAATGATTTTTGCGGTTACACTACCAATCAAATCATTTTCACGTTCGCCCTGTCCCCTGGTTCCAATTATTATTACTTCGGGTTGATATTCTTCGCTTTTAGCGATAATTTCATCACTTGCAATTCCGCTAATCAACTCATAATCTATCTTAACTCCTTCAATATGGTCTCTTTCAACTTTCTCCATCAAATCATTATAAAAGCTTTCCATATTTTCTTTGGCACGAACTTCTATCTCCCGAATTATTTCATCCATATTTACCTGATAGTAGTAAGTGTCGGTAAGTGGCATGGAATTGATAATGGGATTATAATAAACATGCAAAAGTTTAATTTCAGCTTTAAGTCTGTCTGCTAAACCAATTGCATAACGGCATGCATTAACAGAATAATCACTAAAATCTATGGGTACGAGAATTTTTTGGACATTTTCGTAATCGTCTTGATTAATTTCTTTTTCTTCATCCCGGAATTGTTCGCTCACCTTTTCCACAATACGCAAAGCTTTTTCTAAATCATTGGAATTAACACGCACCTTAACACCTCCCGAAATGGAGGAATAAATAAGATTGACATTCTTCAGATAACACTTTATCCCTTCAGCTTCAAGCCTTGTACGTAATATCTCGGCTCGCTGATAATTATGAATTGCAATGGTAACTAAACGTTCTTCCATAACCATAAATTTTAGAGTTCAAATAATTACTACTTAAACAATTATAAGTGTTATAAGTATTCTTTTGCTCCAATTTTAGTAAAAAATTTCTCGGCAAAAGTATTTAGCTCTTTAGGTAGCATACTTATTAGCTTTTTAAAATCTGGTTCTGTATTTCTATTCGTAATAAGGCTTTTAGGATCCTCAGGTGGTGGAGGCACTGAACTTTTCCCAACATAAGGCAACATGGACAAACTTTCGGGGTGTTCTTTAAACATCGGCAATAACTCATAAGCAATAATCAATAATTTCCCTCTGTTTAAATGATCTTTTTCTCTCAATTTATTTACTTGATATTCGACCCATTCGTTGGCTACCTGGTATTTTACCATATCAACTTTACTAAAAGCGGCACCTAACAAATTACTTTTATAAGAATCAAAATTGTACCAGTAATCTACAAGCTCTTTACTCGGCGGATTTTCTTCCCATTTGTGAGCTAAAAAATCCAACGCATATAAAGCTGCAATATGACATAATAACTCAATCATCCAGCTGTTAATTCGCGGATCACAATAAATCCTACACAACTCTTGTGAAAATTGAAAAGCAATTTGATTATAATAAACACCCGACACATTTAATCCTATTTTATAAAAATCTTTTCCCAATGGCCAATAAAATGTTGGTCCGGCCTCCAGGTCATTAATCAATCTAATCGGTTTATGTCCCATTGGTGGCTTCGTTAGTATTAACCGATCAAGCTCATTAACAATATCGTTAATTACAAACGACACCTGGTTATTTAGTTCCTTTTTTTCGAAAACATTAATGTTAATGGTCCATTTTTCCATAATATCTTTTTTTTATTATTATCTAACTTTTCAATCTGCCTTTAAAAATCAATAACTTCTGGCAGGCTTAGGGAGTCAACAATTATTTTCTAAAATTTACAAATCCAACCCCCCCACCCCTGTAAACTGCTCTACCCTTTGCTTGGCAGCGCTGCCTCAAAATTCCCTGTTATCTTGACATCTCGGTTTTCGTCCTGGGCAACCACCTCGCAAGAGATGATATTTTCT
>JAYEKP010000088.1:0-63806 GCA_034661075.1 Bacteroidota bacterium | reverse complement strand
TTTTCTTTTCAGCATTTAATTTATCCATATCTAATCCGATATATTCCTGTGCTTTTGCTTTGGTCGAAATATCAGGATACGGAACCTCCTCATTAAAACCTAACGAAGCAAATATTCTGGCTAGTTTGATCCTTGCTTCAAAGGCAATATTTATTCCGCTAGATAAAATTCTGGAGCATTCAATCGGGCTGTGGAAAGAACCACCATGACTTGCCGTAACATAATCCCATCGCCATTGTGCATGTCTGATATCCTGAAGCACTGGATCCATTATTTCTTTAGATGCACCTAATTCCCATGCTTTTCCTGCTTCTACATGAGCGCGCACCAATAATTCTTCCAGTTTATACATACTTTCTCTAACTTTATCCTGTCGTTCATAAACATTGGCAATTAGTTCTTCTGTTTTTTCTCTATGGCATACCAAACAAGTATTTTCCACATTATTAAGCGGACTTTGAATTTTATGATCGGTAAATTTTTGACCGCCTTCATTAATGTATGGTAAATGACAATCGGCACAAGACAGCCCTCGTTGGGCATGTATTCCTGTAGTAAAAATTTCATAATCGGGATGTTGGGCTTTCAACATAGGCGCTTTACGAATGGAGTGAGTCCAATCGGAGAATTCATATTCATCGTAATACGCTTCCATGGCATCCACAGACATTCCTTTATCCCAGGGTAACGTAAGGTAAGTGCCCTCACCCTTAAAATAATACTCCACATGACATTGTGCACAAGCCAGGCTTCGCATATATTGATGACTTACTGAACGAATATCTTTCTCTTGTCGCTGAAAAGCCTCTATTAATGCTGGCCTTGAAATTCTGAGATTCATATTTTCAGCATCATGACAATCGGCGCAACCTATGGGGTTTACAATTTCATGGCCCAGCATTTCCCAAGTTCCGCTATAAAATTCGGCTACACCAATTTGTTCCATCACTCTAGGAACATCGGGGCTTTTACATGTCCAGCATGTGTTCGGCATAGGACTTACGTTCCCATCAACCGGAGCTCCGGTTCGTAAGATATCGCGAATATCATTAATCGCATGATAATGGCCTCTTCCCTGATTATATTCTTTATAAAAACCATATCCAGCCCATAAAACCACTAATTTAGGATCTTCTGCAAGCATATCGCGGAAAGCACTTCCGTTGTGTTTACTTTTGAACGTGGTGTCGGCTGTTTTTAAAAACCTGTCGTATTGCCTTGGAAAGTTTTTTCCCCAGATTTCATTGCGGGGTTCCCATTGCGAATGCTCTACTTGTGGGGTGTAAGCAAATATTGCTTCGGCTCTGCGTTCAACGATGGATGAAGCTAAAAGCCCTAAAAAGAAAACAATAACAATAGTAGCAATAAAAATAAGCCATCCTTTCCAGGGTTTTTCTTTTATTTGTTCGCTAATTGGTTTCATAGGTGTTTATTTTAATTTTCTTTGGTAACTTCTTTAAGCCATTCAGGAACCGGGCTTTTGGGTAATGGCGCCCGTGCATCAGGGACTACAGATAAACTGTTGACTGTTCCGTGGGGTGTTTCTTTATGACAGTACCAGCATAAACGAGTTTCTCTATTATTATGAAAATCCGGATGATTTACCTGTAATGCTGCATTTTTTATTAGTTCTTCATGGCAACGTAAACAATTTTGCTGTACAACATTTATTCCGGCTTCTTTTATATGAATAACCTGTGGTTCTGCTCGCAAGGTAAATATAGTGGCATGCCGTAACCCATCTTTGGCTTTAAAATAATAATGCGAGAAAAAATTATCATGAGGAACATGACAATCGTTACAATGAGCAATCTCGCGATGCGAACTGTGGTTCCATGTTGCATACTGAGGAACCATAATATGACAACTGAATAAAGGTTTGCGGATTGTCGGATAAATAGGAGTGTGCTTTGGAAACATAAAATGAATAAATGGACAAGCCAACAAAAACCCCAAGGATTATGATTACGGGGAATCTCCATTGTGGGGGCGGGGTTAGTTTTTTTATTTGCTACACCATATTATTAATGAAAAGAGTTAGCGGTTATGTCTCTATACCAAATATATAAAATTCTTTCAGAAAAGGAGTATTTCAATACTTAACCTCCATCATTCATGAATTTAATGAATAATGCTGCTGCCATAGAAAAAATCAAAGGTTTAGCTAAACCTTTGATTTTTTACAGTCAGGTTAAAATCTTATAATCTTTAATTGGTTTAAATAAAGAAACTTTAGTTTGATAAAAGAAGCTTAATTTAACTTACGAACTTTTTGGTAGCTGGTGGATGCATCAATCATTTTTGTATAACTTACCTTTCTTCCGTCTTTCAACGATTCATATTCAAATCCGTTTTCGCCTTCAATTAATATGCACTCACCTAAGTCATAGCGCAGGGATTCTATTTTATCACCAGGGTATAAAGGAGCCCCGGACAAATCTTGTAATGTTATCTTTTTATTTTTCTTAAACAGATTGAATGCCATAGAATTAAATTTTACCATAAAATTCGGTTTTTAATTTTATGAATGCAAATTTTATATAGCTGAAAAATAGTTATTTTTTTTATGCAAAAAAAAGTGCATTTTCAATTTGAAAATGCACTTTTATCATTTATGTTTGATTTTTAATATAATTCCGGATATTTTTTCGGGTCCACTTCATTCATCATGGAATAGATAGCTTCAAAAACATCCTCGGCGTTTGGATTGGAAAAATAGTCTCCATCGCTGGTGTAAGCAGGCCTGTGCTCTGTTGCAGTTACGGTTCTTGGCTCAGCATCAAGATAATAATATGCACTTTGATCTTCAAGAACTTTCTGCATCATAAATGCTGTTGCTCCACCCGGAACATCTTCATCAAAAAATACCACCTTATTGGTTTTTTTGATAGAATCAGTTATGATATGCTTTCGGTCAAACGGCAACAATGTTTGCACATCGATCAACTCAACCGAAATATTAAATTCTTTTAATTGTTCTACGGCATCCTGTGCGATACGAACACATGAACCGTATGTTACCAGCGTAATATCATTTCCTTCGTTAAGGATTTCAGGAACACCCAGTGGAATTTTATATTCGCCAATATTTTCCGGCCGTTTTTCTTTTAAACGGTATCCGTTTAGTGGTTCAATCACTAATGCCGGGTCTTCACCTTCCATTAAGGTATTATAAAATCCTGCTGCTTGCGTCATGTTTCGTGGCACACAAACATAAACGCCACGGATGGAGTTAATCACCATACTTAATGGCGATCCGGCATGCCATATTCCTTCCAGTCGGTGTCCGCGGGTACTGATAATGACGGGAATAACCTGTCCGCCTGCCGTACGATAATGCGTAGTAGCCAAATCATCACTTAGGGTTTGCAAAGCATACAACAAATAATCAAAATATTGAATCTCTGCAATCGGCCTTAATCCGCGTAAAGCAAGGCCAATACCTTGTCCCAGGATGGTTTGCTCACGAATTCCTGTATCGGTTACACGAAGTTCGCCGTATTTTTCCTGTAATCCCTGGTAGGTTTGGTTTACTCCGCCAATATTTCCTAAATCTTCGCCAAAGGCTACCATTTTTGGATATTTTTTAAACAGATAATCGAAATTATCTCTCAGAATTTCACGTCCGGCTACTTCGGGCGAGTTTGGCTTAATATCAGCTTTTACTTCACTAACATTTAATGCCGATGTTGGGTATTCATTATTTAATTTTGTATTGTAACGTTCATAGTTATCTTCATAATTTCTTTCCAGCCACTCGGATAAATCGTTTTGAAGCTTTTCGCGGATATTACAATCCAAGCACACGTGGCGTAGAATTTTTTTTGCGGTACTAAAAATATCTTTACGGATGGGACTCATTATCTTTTTTAACTCCTCGGTATACATCCCTACTTTGTCAATCCCTTCGCGCTTACAGACACACGAGCGGTTATCGATGATTTCAATTAACTTATCCCTTTCTGCTTTTACCGGATCTTTAAATTTTTTCCAGGCTGCTTTTTTGGCAGCTTTAGCTTCATCTATTGCTTCTTGTTCAATTTTATCCAGTTCTTTTTCCGTAGCAATTTTTTCTTTTAGTATCCATTCGCGTGTTTTGCGGATGCCGTCAAATTCTTCTTCCCACTTCAATCGTTCTTCCGGTTTATATCTTTCATGCGATCCGGAAGTTGAGTGTCCCTGAGGTTGTGTAATTTCATCGATATGAAAAAGAACAGGAATATGCTCTTTTCGGGCAATTTCAACACCTTCTTCAAACAATTTTATTAATCCTGGATAATTCCATCCTTTGCCTTTTAAGATTACGATACCGGGTTTATCTTTGGTTCGTTCAAAACCTTTTAGTACCTCCGATATATTGCCTTTGGTGGTTTGGAATTTTTTAGGCACGGAAATTCCGTATCCGTCATCCTAAACGGCTATAGCTGCAGGCACCTGTAATACACCCACTGCGTTTATAGCTTCCCAGAACTGTCCTTCGGATGTACTGGCATCTCCAATCGTACCAAAGGCTACTTCGTTTCCTTTATCCGATAAGGTTTTAAATTCCTGCATCACTTCTACATTTCTAAAAAGTTTGGATGCATAAGCTAATCCTACCCAACGGGCCATCTGTCCTGCTGTGGGGAGATATCAGCCGATGAGTTTTTTTGTTTCATTATGTTTCTCCAGGTTCCATCATCGTTTAAACTGCGGGTAGAAAAGTGATTGTTAAACGAACGGCCTCCGTTTCCGGGATTTAGCTCAATATCGGTTTCGCCATATAATTGGGCAAAAAATTCTTCGGGGGTAAATAATCCGGCAGCCATCATAAAGGTTTGGTCGCGGTAATAGCCCGAACGCCAGTCACCATCTTTGTACTGCTTAGCCATAGCAATTTGTGCGATTTCTTTTCCATCACCAAAAATGCCAAATTTGGCCTTCCCGGTAAGGACTTCTTTTCGCCCTAATAGACTTACTTGGCGGCTTACATTGGCTAATTTATAATCGTTTAATACTTCCTGCTTGTTCCATGAAGTTTTTGATTTTGTATTCTTCTTCGCTGTGCTTTTTGTACTCATAATATTATAGTTTATCAACGGATATAATTATTTGTAGATGTATGATTTACAAAACTATTGGTTCATTGTAAAGTATCGTTCTTCTTTTTTAAAAGTTAAAATGCTTATCTTTGCATCGGTAAACTAATAACAACAAAATTTATAGAATGTTTATTGAATTGTTTTTTTTAGTTGTTGGATTGATGGTAATTGCTGTAATTGCTATGGGATTTAATGTGTTCTTCCGAAAGAATAAAAAATTCCCTGAAACTTCAGTAGGTAAAAATAAAGACATGCGTAAACTGGGGTTGACGTGTGCCCGATCAGAAGAAATAAAGTGTAGGAGTGAGGTTGCCAAACTAACAGGTACTGCAGGTTGTGCAGGTTGTGGTGAGGTATGATATTAGTTTTGGAATGATAGTTTATTTGGTATTTGCAATGTAAAAGAATATAATAAAAAGTATTCATTTAGTTTTTTAATTAAACATTTTTGTTTTATATTCGTTTAGGTAATAAGAAGGATACTCAAAATATCTCACCAACCATCTGAAAGGTGTAAGTGTTGAAAGAGAAACGAAGCCGTTACTTTTGTAGCGGCTTCTGCTTGTTATAGCTATCGTACTCTTTTAAATGTTTTCCTAATTGATGAGATCCTTTTATTAAATAGGCTGTCCAGGGTAAAATATAATTGGTTCGCTCTTCCAGTACTACTAAATATTTTTCTTTCTCATGTAAGATAAGTATTCTGTTTCGTGTTCCTCCCTTACCTCTGCGTATATTGCGCCAGACTTTTAAGTAAGAATGAGTTGAATAATCAATCATTGGACGAGGCCAGGCTATGCGTTCCATCCGCCTTAAATCAGGTAATCTTTCGTTTTCAATATTTCCTTCATGGGTCATATGATAAAAAGTATATTCTTTACCTTCTATTAGTGGGAATTTTTTTAAACCCAATCTTTTTCCTTGAAAAACAGGTTTGTTTTTTATAAAATCATTTTTAAATATTTCATATACTGCTGAAAGGTAAGTATCAAAATTACCGCCAAAATCACTAAGTTCAATAAGTTCAGGCAATTCAAAAACCTCCATTTCTTTCCCTCCTTGTATATCCTGTACGCCAAATAAAATAATTAAATTTACGCTCATTAGGTAATGTAGACTTTAATAAGCTATAATTACTGCGTTTTTTTATTAATCTAATAAGTTCTAATTTAGCTTTGCTTGTTTCCAGTTGGCGATGAAAATATGACATAGCTCCAATTAATAAATCAGTTATTTGTAAAAGACTAACCTCTTCTGAACGTACTTCTTGAATATTTTTAACAATAGTTTGAGAAAAATCATAATGGGCATTTGATATTACTTCATGTAACTTATTCACTTTTTCGAAACCTTGGGTATCTTTAATATCAAGAAAAATATTATAGGTATCATCTGGTGAAATAATAATTTTGAGCATATCGAAATAAATTTTATAGTAAAAATCATCATGCGTATGCTCAAATTGTTTATGATTTAATATCTTTTTATTTGGAATAACTAAGGCCCTGAAGTTTAATTTATCGGTATCGAAAAAAAAGTTGATTATTTCTTTATAGAAATATATTTTTGAAGAGGAAACTTTATTCCACTTTATTTCAAATGTGGAAGGAAAGCCATATTTTAATTTTATCTCTTTAATTCGGTCAAAAAGCATTCCTTTGTCTGCTTTAGCACACCATATGGCACCTAATACCATGGCTTTATGAGGATCATTCTCTAAATGGCAGCTTTCATCACAATATATGTTATATTCCATAGAGATTGGTTTATTTTTAATTACAAGTAATCTCTAAAACAAATATAATTAAAATATATCGTACAAGCCCAAATACTAAGTATTTATCAATTGGTTTATAAGTGACTATTTATTATCACTTTAAATTTTTCTAACATTTTTTCAAGAACATAAAATCCATAAATTTGTTTCATAATAAAATTTATGGATCATGGAAAATAAAGAAACAATAAAAACTACGTATACCGGGCAATTACGAACGGAAGCAGTACATGTACGTTCGGGAAATAAACTAATCACGGATGCTCCGGTAGATAATCATGGTAAAGGAGAAACTTTTTCTCCCACCGATTTACTGGCAACCTCCTTAGCCAGTTGTATTTTTACCATTATGGGTATAAAAGCCGAAGCCGCGGGATTTAGTATCGATGGCGCCACCGCTAAAACATGGAAAATTATGTCGGAGAATCCACGTCGTGTGGCAGAGGTAAAAATTGAGTACGATTTTTCGATGTGTGATTTAACCGATAAACAAAAGAGGCTTTTGGAGGGGTTGGTTAAAGTATCACCAGTGCCATTAAGCTTACACCCTGATACCAAACAGAATATAAGTATAAAATTTAAAGAATAAAAAAAGAGGCTGTCCAAAAATAATTACAAGTGTCATTGCGAATGCCATGCCTGCCGGCAGGCAGGAAATGAAGCAATGACTTTCTTATGGCTTTTTGGACACCCTCTTACTATATTTTTCTTTTACATTTATGCACTCTGTGCTGGTATTTGCCGATCTACTTTTTTTAGTAATCCTTGCAAAACCGTTCCGGGCCCAACTTCGGTGTATGAGGTCATTCCATCCGCAATCATATTTTGCATGGTTTGTGTCCATCTTACAGGTGAGGTTAATTGCTTAATTAAGTTTTCTTTAATTTTTACCGGATCGGTATAGGGTTTTGCGTCTGCATTTTGGTATACCGGGCAAATCGGAGTGTTAAAGTTTGTGCTGTTAATTGCTTCCGCTAATTCAACACGAGCAGGTTCCATTAAAGGCGAGTGGAATGCACCACCAACTTTAAGGGGTAAAGCACGTTTTGCTCCTGCTTCTTTTAATTTTTCACAGGCAATATCAACTCCTTTCATTGAGCCTGAAATAACAAGTTGTCCCGGGCAATTGTAGTTGGCCGGAATCACAATCTCGTCTATTGCCGCACAAACATCTTCTACCACTTTATCTTCTAATCCGATAATGGCTGCCATGGTCGATTGCTCCAATTCACAGGCTTTTTGCATGGCCATTGCACGTTTATAAACTAATTTTAATCCATCTTCGAAGGATAGTGCACCATTGGCTACCAACGCAGAAAATTCTCCTAACGAATGCCCTGCAACCATCTCGGGTTTAAAATCTTCCAGTGTTTTAGCTAAAATTACCGAATGTAAAAAGATAGCCGGTTGCGTTACCCTGGTTTGTTTCAGGTCATCTTCTGTTCCCTCAAACATCAAATCAGTAATCCTAAAACCTAAAATTTCGTTGGCTTTCTCGAATAATTCTTTGGCTACCGGGTAATTTTCATATAAATCCTTACCCATTCCAACAAATTGTGCTCCCTGGCCTGGGAATACATATGCTTTCATATCATTAATTTTAGTTAATATTTAACGTTTAATTGTTATTCCTATAATCGGTCGACAAAAATATAAAAATCCTAACCAAAAGGCAATATTTGTCTATGCTTAGGATTTTTAGAAATTTAATCTTAATGAGATGATTAATGCAGTTTCGAACCAATAAGGTGTATAAACTCTTCGCGGGTTTTTGTATCGCGTAAAAACGCTCCGGTAAAAGCAGAGGTAGTAGTTACCGAATTTTGTTTTTGCACCCCGCGCATCTGCATGCACATATGTGCTGCTTCAATAACTACTGCAACACCCATAGGGTTTAATGTTTCCTGTATACAGTCCCTGATTTGCATGGTTAAACGTTCCTGAACCTGTAAACGACGGGCGTAAGCTTCAACCACATGGGCAATTTTACTCAATCCGGTGATATATTCATTCGGGATATAAGCCACATGCGCTTTACCATAAAAAGGAATCATATGATGTTCGCACATGGAGTAAAGCTCAATATCTTTAACAATAACCATTTGCTTGTAATCTTCCTTAAAAATGGCCGATTTTAAAATATCTTTCGGTTCAATATTATACCCTTTGGTTAAAAACTGAATGGCTTTGGCAACACGCAGAGGAGTATCCAATAATCCTTCTCGTTTAGGATCTTCACCAATAAGTTCGAGTATAGCTTTGTAATGCTTTGATAATTCTTCTGTTTTTTCTTCGTTCCATTTGTCGATACGTGCGTACCCACTATCTTCAAATGTTTTTACTCCATTATTAACTATTTCCATGATTTGTTATTAATTTCCAAAATATTCGACAAAATTGTTTTCGGTTTCCTGTATCTTAACACAATGTAGTTCAATACCCAATGTTTCAATCGCGGGTTTTAATTGTTCCCATATCCCAATGGCTAAATTTTCAGTCGAAGCAATTTTTTCCTGCATAAAATCTACATCTATATTAATGTTTTTATGGTCAAGTTTTTCGATGACCCTTTCTTTTATGATGGTACTTAATTGTTTAATGTTAACCACAAATCCGGTTTCAGGATTTAATTCGCCTTTTACTGTAACATAAAGAATGTAATTATGTCCATGCCAGTTTTTATGTGAACACTGTCCGAAAACTTCAAGGTTTTTTGCATCATCCCATTCTTTGCGGAATAGCCGGTGAGCAGCACAAAATCGTTCTCGTCGGGTTAAGTACATCATAATACGTCATTTTATATTGTTTTTATTTCAAATAAATTGTTGTTCCCTTAAAATAACAATAATTTTACCACAAAAACAATATCTTTGAGTTTCCAAAAGTACAAAATACCGTGAAGATTTTAATTGTTTCAGCAACAGAAAAGGAGATTTTTTCTGTAAAGAAAAATTTAAAAATCAATGTATCAAACGCTTGCATGATGAAATATACCGTTGTGAAAGATTTGGTGGTTGATTATTTAATTACCGGAGTGGGTTGCACTTTTACAACATACGCATTGAGCCAAAAATTACAAGCTAAAAAATATGATTTAGTAATTAATGCAGGCATAGCCGGTAGTTTTAACTCTGATTTAAAGATTGGCGATGTGGTTTGGGTTGAAAAAGATGAGTTTGCCGGGTTAGGCATTGAAGATGGGGATAGTTTTTACACTTTATTTGATAAAAAATTTCTGGATTCCAATGACTTTCCGTTTAAAAACGGACAGCTCGTAAATCCGAATCAATTCAAACAAAATATTTTCCAATCATTGCAAAAAGTAAAGGCATTAACTTCAGATATAACCCATGGCAACGAAGACTCGATTGAAAAAATAAAACAAAAATTTTCTGCAGATATTGAAACGATGGAAAGTGCTGCCTTTTTTTATGTTTGTTTAAAAGAAGGCGTTCGGTTTATGGCTATCCGGGCAATTTCTAATTTTGTGGAAGAGCGTAATTCCCAAAATTGGAATATTCCGTTAGCCATTAAAAACCTTAACCATAAACTTTTTGAGATAATAAATGTTTACAAATAAAATGTTTTATAAACGATGAGAAAAATAACACTTGGCTATTCCCCCTGCCCCAACGATACTTTTATTTTCGATGCCATGGTTCATCATAAAGTGGATACTGAGGGGCTTGATTTTGATGTTTTATTGGCTGATGTGGAAGAGTTGAACAAAAAAGCTGCTCGTCAATTGCTGGATGTTACCAAAGTAAGTTATCATGCTTATGCAAAGATTGCTGACAATTATTGTTTGTTAGATGCAGGAAGTGCTTTAGGAAAAAATAACGGCCCGCTATTAATCAGTAAACATAAAATTTATCCCGATGAAGTGAATGATGTAACCATTGCAATCCCTGGCATAAATACCACAGCTAATTTATTGCTAAGTATAGCTTACCCCTATGCTAAACAAAAGAAAGCGTATCTGTTTTCGGATATTGAGGAGGTTGTTTTAAGCGGAGAAGCAGATGCCGGGCTTATTATTCACGAGAATAGGTTTACCTATGAAAAAAAAGGATTGCAAAAAATTTTAGATTTAGGGGAGTACTGGGAGAAAGAGATGAACCTGTCCATTCCATTGGGCGGCATAGCCATTAAACGGGATATGGATATTGAACTAAAGTTAAAAATTAACCGCATTTTACAGAAAAGTGTTGAGTATGCTTTTGAAAATCCAAAATCAGCATATCCTTATATAAAAAAACATGCACAGGAAATGGACGAAGAGGTAATGTATAAACATATTGCATTGTATGTAAATAATTATACGCTCGATTTGGGTAATGATGGAAAAGAAGCCATAAAAAGTCTGTATAAAAAAGCATCCTCTTTAGGAATTGTTCCACCAATGAGTCAACAAATATTTTTAACTTAGCAAACGCAAAATGATTAAAAAGTAAAGTTATGATTATAGTTACAGGAGCCGCCGGGTTTATCGGCAGTAATTTAGTGCGTAAACTAAATGATGAAGGTTTTAAAGATATCGTTTTAGTGGATGATTTTTCGCGTGAGGAGAAAAATAAGAATTTTGAAGGAAAGGAGTTTTCGCAAAAAGTACATCGTGATGATCTGATGGAATGGCTGGATGCTAACCATAAATGGGTGCAAATTATTTTGCATATTGGTGCACGAACCGATACTGCTGAATTTGATCCATCCGTTTTTGAAAAATTAAATATTGGTTATACCCAGCGGGTATGGAATAAATGTGTTGAATATGGTTTGCCATTGATTTATGCCTCGTCCGCGGCAACTTACGGAGGGGGTGAGCATGGCTATGATGATAATCATGAGATAGTGGAAAAATTAAAACCATTAAATCCGTATGGAGAATCGAAAAATGAATTTGATAAATGGGCTTTACCGCAGGAACATAAACCTTATTTCTGGGCCGGATTAAAATTCTTTAATGTTTACGGCCCCAATGAGTATCATAAAGGACGCATGGCATCGGTAATTTTTCATGCTTATCATCAGATTTCGAATACGGGAAAAATGAAACTTTTCCGGTCGCACCGCCCTGATTTCAAAGATGGGGAACAGCTTCGTGATTTTATTTATGTAAAAGATGTGGTGAATGTTATCTATTTCTTAATGAATCATCGTAAAGATTCTGGAATTTATAACCTGGGAACCGGCAAAGCGCGTTCTTTTCTCGACCTGGCCAAAAATACATTTAAAGCCATGGGCGTTAAAGAAAATATTGAATTTATAGATACGCCCGAAGATATTCGCGATAAATACCAGTATTTTACCGAAGCAAATATGGACAAACTTAGATCAATTGGTTATGATAATTCTTTTACCACGCTGGAAGATGGAGTGAAAGATTATGTGCAAAATTATTTAAAAGATCATAAGTATAATTAGAATTAAAGATAACCTTGTTGTCTAACTCACCAAGCCGCTTTGAGCGGTTTGGCGTATTAAATAATCTACTGTAATCTCCCTTTTTTAATTGATTATTTGCAAAAAAATTTATAATTATGCCAAACTATTTAAATAGTTAGATGTTTATATTGTATAATTATAACTAATGAACAATTAAGATATGTTTAATAAATTTATTGCAGCTATTTTACCATACTTTCCTAAGAAATTTGTATGGTTATTTTCCAAAACTTATATCGCCGGTGAAACGGTAGAAGATGCCATTAAGGTGTCTAAAGATCTCAATCGTGAAGGAATCATGGTAACCCTTGATATCCTGGGAGAGTTTATAGAAAATCTCGACGAAGCCGAGCAAAATAAAAAAGAGTATCTCGAATTGATTGACCGTATTGAAGCAGAGAAGATTGATGGTAACTACTCATTAAAACCAACCATGTTTGGTTTATTGATTGATAAAGATGTTTGTTATCAGCACATTCGTGAAATTGTAGCTAAAGCTGCTGAATATGATAATTTTATTCGTGTCGACATGGAAGATTCTTCATGTACAGACCTTGAAATTGAGCTTTTTCGAAAACTCAAAGCCGAGTTTCCGAAAAATGTAGGGCTGGTATTTCAGGCTTATATGCGAAGAACTTATTCCGACCTGGAAAATTTAATGGATATGCACTCCGAAGAAGCACCTTTAAACTATCGTTTGTGTAAAGGGATTTACGTTGAGCCCAGGGAGATTGCTTATAAAAAATACGAAGAAGTAAATCAGCATTTTTTAGAGGATATCGAGTTTTGTTTTCAGAAGGGTATTTATCCGGGGATAGCAACCCACGACAAGCCGGTGGTTGAGGGTGCTTACCGGTTAATAGAGAAATACAAGGTGCCCAAAGATAAATATGAGTTCCAGATGCTTTATGGGGTTACACCCCACTTGCGTCAAAAAATTGTTGACGATGGTCATCGAATGAGAGTGTATGTCCCCTTTGGAAAAGAGTGGTTTGGATATTCAACCCGCCGATTAAAGGAAAATCCCAAAATGGCCAGCCAGATTATCAAAGCGATTTTTGTGAAAGGATAATCATTGATAATCCAATTTAGGGGTAAGTTTAAGTAAGGGTTTACCCGCCTGTGGCAGGTTTCGTTTTGAGCGAAGCCCTTACTTTCATCATAACCGGCTAAAGCCTGTTATTTTCTATCCTATGTTATCCGTCAGCTAAAGCAGACGGGAAAATCATCCGATAAAAACAACCGGAAAAATAGGTCATGATTGCTGTAACCGACGGGTTAACCCGTCGGTTTTATATTGATCAATATCATTATTGGATAATAATCTTTCGTACATAAAACTTTTCATCCATTCTGAAGCGCAGATAATATACTCCCTGTGCATAGTTACGGACATAAATTCTTTCAACCACATCTTTTACACGGCTTAGCTTCTGGTTATAAACAACCTGCCCGTGGGTGTTGATTAAATCCAGATGAACATCGAGGTTCCGTTGAGCGTTTATGACGATTTTTAACTCCTCATGAACAGGATTGGGGAAATAGGTGATTATGTAATCATGATGTTGAATAATGTTATCCATACCGGTGGAAATAGCACAATATACTTCATCATATCCCTGGCAGCCGAGGGCATCGGTAACGGTAACCGAATATAATCCTTCGGTAGTAACCTCATAGGTTTTTTTGGTGCTACCATCCTGCCACAGATAATTTTCCCAGTTGCCTGCATTCAGGGTTACCTGATCGGTAAAGTAAATTGTATCATCCGGACTTAAGCTAACATCCGGAGAACTGATATTTACATTCATGGGGAGGGTGTCATTGGCTATATCTTCGTCATTCACAGGTAATTTAGCAAAAGTTTTGATGAGGTAATCATCCCCCTCAGGAAATGATATTTCCTGGTCGAATGTATAATATATACTTTCAGCACCTGTTAAATCAGATGATAAGACATAGGTATCGGTAAAAGGTGTTTCATTCGCAATTCTATATCCTACCTGAATTTCTGTTCCTGAAGCCAGGTTAATAACACCCGCATTGGTAATTTCTATTTCTACAGGATACGACTCTCCATCAATCCAGCATGTTGCTGTGGGAGAGAACATATTGGTAACGGCAATATCCGGCTCAAGATCGAAGGTTACTTTAACCGAGTCGGTTGCTTCGCAACCGTAATTGTTGGTAACCGTAACCGCATAGTATTGGTTAGGTGTCTGGTCATTGATATCCACGGTGTAGGTTTGTTCGGTTGATCCGTCGTACCACAAGTAGGAGGTATAACCGGCTCCAGCATCTATTGTATATTCTCCGGTTCCCACATTTACATCATCTCCCAGATCAAACTCCGGTTTCAGAAAATCAACACTTGCACTTGTGGTATCCTCAAGGTTAACATCTATATCCGTAAGTTTTGCAAATAATTTAAACTGATGGGTTTGATTAACGGATAAATCAGCCGTTTGGGTAAATGTATAACCGTATGTGCTATCCGGATATAAGGTTTCGGGTAAGTTAAAGGTTTCTGTAACCGGAGAACCATTGTTAAGGTTGTAGCTTGCACTGATGGATTCTCCATGGAGTAAAGTGTCCATGCTGTTGTTGTGCACAGCAAGGGTGATCTCTTCAGTATCGGTTAGTTCGCATTGATTTTCGGGTGCAACCAGCCCGGAGGCATTGACATTGTAAGTGAAAACATTTAGACTGTCTCTTGTGCTACAACCGTTAATACTGGTAACTGTAACAATATAGTTGTAGGAAGCCGGATAGCTTACCTGTAAAGTGTCATCTTTTGTTCCATCATTCCAGCTGTAATTATTATAACCTGGATCAGCAATCAGCATCACAGTATCAGGTTGTGAAGTGTAAATGTCTTCTCCAATATCAACAACAGGATAACCAAAAGTATTAATTATATTAGAAATGGTGTCGTTTGTGCGATTGGCATCATAATTAAAGTCAGTAAAAACTGAAAGTGAATACGAGCCAACTTGTTGCATATTTATTTTTTCTGTAAATGTATATTCAATCGTTTGAGAAGGGAAAAGATTAGTTTCTAAAATAATTTCTTCTAGAACAGGTGTTGAATTATTAAAAATATAACCGACCATAATTTTTTGTCCGGTATGAAATAGGTCGTCTCCGTTATTTTTAATATTTATTGTTACATGTTCAGCGTTAGTATGTGAACATCCATCTTTTGGAAAAGTAAGAGCATCTAGTTTGAAATCGTAAGTAATAATAGAAGTTGAATCTTTATCACTGCCACAACTATTAATATCAGTTACTTCTACTATATAATTAGATGAATAATTATCACTAACAAATAAAGTGTCATTTGTATTTCCTGTATTCCATAAGTAAGAATCAATATCACCCTGTGTTTCAGCAATGAGTAGTACCGTGTCTGCCCGGGTTGTAAAAATTGTATCGTAGGCTAGCTCTACATCTGGCAGCTGATATGTTTCAAAATGATGAAAAATAGTATCATTCGAATGGTTGGCATCGATATTAGATAAAGTAGTTACAATAAATGTGTGTAATCCTGGTTCAGTAGGTTCAATTGAACCAATATTAATTGTTCTTGTACTGTTCGGGCCAAAATCTGCTCCTGGTGTTACAGTAACATCATTCCATCCATTGTTGTCAAAATTATAGGAAATGTTTATCTCTTTATCTGCAGGATAGGTATTCCCACTGTAATTTTTAATTGTAACTGATAAAGGTATGGATAAAGATACTGTATCTTCGCATCCATTGGTTGGATTATTTATAGCTGTAACACCTAAATCATAGGTTTCTACATATACGGAGTCGGTATCCGAACCGCAAACAAAATTATCATTTACCGTCACTATGTACCATTGACTGATATTGTCAGCAGGTGTAATGGTGTCGCTCGTTTCGCCTGTACTCCAGGTGTAATTGTCGTATGCAGGGATTGGGGATAATTCAAGCGTATCTGTTTGAGAGGTGTAAATGGTATCCTGGTCAAAATGAATATCCACATACCCTTTGGTACTAAAGGTAGAAGTCAGTGTATCGTCCAGAGGATTCAGGTCGTCAGCCAAATCTACAAAAACTTTTAACGTATAATCATTAACTGTCCTGAAATCAGCCTCTTGAGTAAAAGTGAAATCCTGGGTAGCTCCTATTGCAAAGGTTGATGTTAAAGCAAAGGACTGCGTAACCGGATCCTGGTTATTGACCTGATAGGCCAGGTCGACAGTATCCGTAACGGGTTCAAGGTTTTTCAGGCTGTTGTTGGTAACTTGAACCGACAATTCGGTTAAATCTTCGCGCTCACAGGAATCTTCCAGTACGGTATAGATTTGTGTCATGGTTAAGTCAACTTCCGAAGCAACTACTTCCACCTGGTCGGAGGCGGGACAACTTTCGCTGTTGGTTACCGTAACACTATATGTCCCGGCAGAGCTGACATTTAGAGTCCGGTTCGATCCCGCGGGACTCCATGCATAAGAAGTATAATCTACCCCTGGCGATTCTTCCCCTGCATCCAGGGTAATGTTTATGGGTGTTTCTTCTCCGATAACATCCGGGAAGGGATTGTAATTGGGCATACCCAGTACACTTGCGGAAGTAACCAGCGAATCGTTACAGCTTTCACTGTAATAGAACGGATCGTTTTCCAGTTTGGTGTAAAGGATGAAATCATAATCGCCGGCATACGACATATCTACGGTTGAGCCAAATGTATATAATACTGAATCTTGAACCGCTAAATCTTCACTAAGGGTTAGTGTATCGCGCAGGGTTGATGTTTTAAACTTCATTACCAATGGAATATCAGTACCGGTTTTAACGGCATTTGGTCCATAATTTTCGATATAAATTTTTACATGCGTGGTATCCTTCCATTCACAGGCATCATAAGGGTAAGTCATCGCACTGACTCCTACATCATAAGGTGCTTCATAAATTTTGATATCATCAATCCCAAAACCTTCGTATCTTAATGAGCTATTACTTTTAAATGCAAAACGGAATTTAACCAGGCTCTGGTTACTAAATATTTCAGGAAGTAACTGCCTGTAAGTAAGCCATTCTTCATTCGTATCATCAATTCCGGGTAATCCTAATGCACTGATGTTTCCTTCGTTATACCAGTTCCAGGAATAGTCATGATCATTGGGTAGTGGTTCCCAGGTTTCTCCTTCGTTAAAAGTGTACATTATGGTTAGTCCATCGGTTTGATCTTCGGACAATCCTTTACACTTAAATTCGAAAATAATTGAATCGGCTCCACCAAAATTAAAACAGGGTGTTTCAAGATACGAATCTTCATTATTATTATAAGTTCCTGATAAGGAAGTTACCCAGGCATTATCGCCTGAAGCTGCACCGTTAATTATGGTTCCTGCAGGAATTCCATATGACCAGCTGGAATAATCACCTCCGCTTAAATAATACCCGTCATTGGTTTCAAAATTTTCGATATAAGGAAGAGAGTAAGTAGGAGTGATAAATATTTCTGTTGTAAGTCTGTTGTTGGTAGATACCTCATCGCCGGGGAGGTTCGTTTCAGCATAAACATCCAGGAACCAACCGGGTGTTGTTAAGTCAATCGGTGTTTTAATTTCGTAGGTCATTGAAGATTTTACTGCAAGGTTCGGGGCTAGAATGGTATCCTGGTATATTGAAGTACCTCCGTCAAAAGAAAAACTTAAGGGTAGAGGATCTGTTAATGGATCTCCTGCAAAGTTTGTTATTTCAACTGTTATATATTCTTCATCCGTATGTCCGCAACCTCCTGTGGGATAAATCCAATCGGTTATTCCAACATCTTTTGAAATATAATCGCCAGTGATGAAAAAATCATCGATATTCCATCCAGATAAAACCCATGATTCACTCGTACCACCTAAAGAGATGTTAACCTGAAAATCTGACTTTTTATCCAAAAAGTTTTTGGTATCCAGATTAATAAATTTCCATTTACTATCATTAATCGTTGCATTACTAAACCAGATTCTATGCCAGTCTGTGCCACCATTAGTTGAATATTCAATAAATGCAGAGTCATTTACTTCAATATTTAGCCATCGGTGAAAATAAATTCGGGTATCTTTATAATACTCTGCATCAATTAAAGGTGTAATTGCTTGGTCATCATGATAATTCATATTGTTTTCATAATTGCCATTATCAGATATATCCGTCCCAATAATATAAGAACCAGAAACAGCATTTTCCGGGTCAGGATCTCCTAGTCCGCCTCCTTTTCCTTGCGCAGTATCTCGTTCGAATTCTCCAGTAAAAGTCCAGAAACCTACATTTTCAAAATTGTCAAAGAAAATGGACTCGGCAATTTTTCTATTTCCGGAGGGCGATTGATCAGAAGATGGAAAATAGTTTCCGTTTATCTTTATGCCATTGGTGGGGACATAGGCATCTAAGATGTGATTTTGTAAATTGTGATTCTCATCCTCTTTTATATCATAGGTAAGCCAAACAGACGATAGGCCGGTTGGCAGTTCATAGTTTAAATTATAAAAACTTACCGTTTCATCATTAAAATTCTTTCCGGTACTAATCTGTGTGGCACTGTAATAGGTAGTATCATTAGAGACAAAAAGCTTTACTCCGTTTGCAGAAATATCAGTATCATTGGTGTTTAAAGATTTAAAAGCGATTGAATCTAAAATAATTGTACCATCATTTCCTTTAACAGAAATATCTACACGAACCATTTTATTATTTTCTGATGATGTTGGTACAATTAGTGAAGATGCCTGTTTAGTGTTTATTGATTCTACATACCTGGGGATTATACCTGTTTCAATAACAAACATACTATCAACACAAGTTCCAAAACCATTTTTTGTTTTTCCTTCAAAAGCAATATAATAAGTACTTGTTAGAGAAGAGTCAGGTAATAGTATGTTTCGCTCTGTCCAATCAGGTACTTCATCAGTATATTCAGCTAAAAGTACCCAGGGACTTGTAAATGAAGTTTTATAATAAATACGTAGTTCATCGTGATTGTATCCGCCTCCATATAATTTATCAGCCTGAGCGTGCCAAAAAACCAGTTTGGGTTTTATAGCATAACTTAAATCAATAGGAGGGGTAATTAATTTTGTTGTTTCATTATAGGGGCTGGCAAAATAAAAAACAGCATTTCTTTCTCCCTGAAACGCATAAGGTGGTTCACTTGACCCTGGCTCTCCAGTAGTATAACCACCATCGAGATAACTCCAGTTTATATCTCCTGATTCATAAAAGTAAGTCCAGTCAGCAGGTTTTGTACTGCCATCGAAATTTTCGTTTATGTATATCTCCTGACCATAAGAAAATAGGCTTATAAACGAAAAAACACATAAAATAATTATATCTTTGATATTCATGATGTAATAAATTTAATAGCTACTCGGTTAATTTATATTAAATTATATTAAAAAGTTAAAACAAAATTAATACTTTTGCGTAAAAGATTTTGATAAGCAACATATAGTTTTTGATAGATATACGATTTATTTAGATAAATGTTTAAAATATGAAAAAAAATATAGTTTATCTTCCTATTTTATTTTTTCTGGTATTTTTTTCAAAACAAGGTTTTGCACAAAAAGATACAGTCTTTTGGTTTTCTGCCCCTGAAACAAATAGGTATCACTCACAAGGAGGGTATACTTGTGAGGAAATACAAAATGGAACCCCTGTATATCTCCATTTAACCACTTTTGATGAACCAGCCAATGTGTCTATATCTATGCCTGCAAACCCTAATTTTAATGGAGGAAATCCTTTAGTAATTAATATTCCTGCTAACGATACTCATCGTGAAGATCTTTCAAGCTTCATTGATGATGCCTTAGTAATACAATGGAATTCTATGGAAAATAAATTACGTTGGACTACATCGGATCTTGTTGCTGCAAGACCTTACATTAATAGAAATAATAAAGGGATTAAAATTACTTCGGATGAAATGATTACAGCCTATTATGAAATTGGTGTTCAGTATAATATGGAATTAATTTCATTAAAGGGGAATAATGCTTTAGGAAAACAGTTTTATGTACCTTTTCAAAATACTAATTGCACACGAGCTTATTATTGTGATTATAGGCCTTATAGTTCAATTGATATTGTTGCCACAGAAGATAATACAAAAATTTTAATTTCTCCAACCAATTCAATCTGGGTAAAGGATGGTTCTCCGATTAGTTTACCCGCTGGGGGAACTTATGAAATATGGTTGGATAAAGGGGAAACATCTATTATTACACCTTACCAGAGTAATGCAGGTTATGAGTATCAAACATCTTTTGAAGAAGATGACCGACTTGCCGGAACTTTTGTTGAAGTAGATACTATAGATCCGAATTCAAGCGGTGCCCCTATTGCTATTATAACCCATGATGATGTTGTTAAATCACAACATTCACTTAATCCCGATTATGTTACCGACCAAATTGTACCCATTGACCATATCGGAACAGATTACGCTATTATTCAAGGTATTGGGTATGATAATACTGAAATAGAAGATTATATTTATATTGTAGGGACAGAACCAAATACAAATATTACTATAAAATGTGACCCTGCCGGTTATACAGAGACTGATAATATAGGTGTCGGAGAAACTAAAACTTTTTCAATGAATGATCCTGACTATAAGATTGTATCAGTTAAATCAGATTACCCGGTGTATGTATTTCATATGTCTGGGGCAGGCCGCCAAAAAGCAGGCTCATTAATTCCTACCATATCCAAATGTACTGGTTCTTATGATGTCGCATTTAACAGGACAAAGGGAGAAACTTATGAATTTTATTTAACCATTCTGGCCCGTAATGCTGCAATGAGTAATTTTAGTTTAACCAAAGATGTTCCTTTAACAGCAGATGAACAAAATGTGTTGGATGAAATTAATGACCCAACAAATTTTAATCCTTTACCCGAAACAGGGGCCCCATATGATGAGTGGAAATATGCACGATTTAATGCCAATGCTTTAAGTAAAGATACAGCTTTTTTACTTTCCAACGATGTAGAACTTTTTCACCTGGGGGTTATTAATGGACATACTGAAGAGGATGCATTTTATGGTTATTTTTCCAATTATAATGTAATGGAAGGAAGTGGAATGGTAAGTGCAGAGGGTGGGTCTATTGGAATTGTCTGTCCTGGTGATACTGCTTAGCTTGAAGCATCAGGTGGTAGATTCTATGAATGGTCTCCAGTAGATTATATTGATGATATTTATGCCAGTAAAACTTTTGCAATTTTGCCACCGGGAGATGTATATACCTTTAATGTCCACATAATTGGAGCATGTGATTTAGATACAAACATTACACTTCAAGTGGATGCTCAGGACGCACCCAATGCTTTTTTTAGGTTATCAGATTATAGTGGTTGTGCACCGTTTACTCCTGATATTATTAATGAATCTGATTCATCATATATCTATAGATGGGATTATACCAATGATGGGTCGTGGGATGAAGACACATATGATTTTACAGTAGCTCCATCCACGTTTACTTATGATAATACATCGTCTACAGATAGCACCTATACCATTCGTATGTTAACCCGTTACGATGGGTCTGTATGTACCAATGAGCATACTGTTGATGTTCATGTAAAACCGGAAATACATGCTGATTTTATCCCGGATACGCTTATAGGTTGCAATCCTCTAGAGGTGCATTTTGCAGATAGTTCATACGGGAATATTGATCCTGACCGATATGTATGGGACTTTAATGATGGAAATACAACTAATGGCCCCGGCGATAAAATTCATACCTTTAGCCACATCAATACTTCCGATACGGTTGAATATGATGTCGAGCTGCGGTTAACTTCACCTTATTTATGTAAAGATACTGCCCATACAACTATCAGGGTTTTTCCTCATATCGAGGCTGATTTTACCATTGATAATAACAACGGATGTTCACCCTTAACGGTTACTTTTACTAATGCATCTGCGGGAGATGTTACTGACACATTATTTTATGGTGATGGTGCAACCCCTTATACTGGAGCATTTTTTGGTTCTTTACCTCATGAATATGTTAATACAGGAGATACTGTTGCACATTTCCCGGTTGAACTCCGGGTTTATAATCATGCAGGATGTAAAAGAATACATCGCGATACCATCACCGTGTATCCCGAGGTACAGGCTGCTTTCGACCTGGATACCGGAAGGGTATGTAACGCTGATACCATCGAGTTTACCCGAACTTCGCCTCATGGCGAGCATATCGCTTCGGATTTTTACTGGACTTTTGGCAATGGTTCAAACATGAATACCGATTCTACCGTAATCACTTTTAATAAGTTTTATGCCAATACTACCGATAGTGATCAGACCTATACGGTACGTTTGGTGGCTCAATCCCAGTATGGATGTGCCGATACGGTTTACCGCGATGTTTTGGCATACAGAGCTCAGGCTGACTTTGTGCTGGATGAAAACGATGGCTGCTCACCCTTGGAGGTAAACATTACCAATCAGTCGAAAGGTACCGGAATTGATTATCTGTGGGAGTTCGATAATGGAAATCCAACATCAAATGATGAGGACCCAACCAATCCTATTTCTTATAACAATACTTCTGATGCGGTTACCGAACATTATTTATCCTTAACGGTATCCAGTACCGATGGGTTTTGCAGCACCGACCAAACTGTTACCATTACGGTCTATCCTGAAGTTCACATTACGGATATAGTCCCATCTGCCAGCGAAGTTTGTGATTCAACTCAAGTTGATTTTGAAGCAGATATTTCAGATACTTTACTCCCTAATGTATCCTATACATGGGACTTTGATGATGGTGCCTCAGCAAATACCAACCCTGCAACCAATTTATTCCGGAATATCAACCAGACAGGTGCAGTAGTTCGGAATGTCCAACTCGACGTGGAAACCAAATACGGATGCCTGGATTCTTCCTCTGTTAATGTTACGGTTCATCCACGAGTACGTGCATTTTTTACGATGGATGCATCCTCGGGATGCTCACCCGATACGATTACCGTTACGCCCATGTACTACCCCGGAATTAGTGAATATTCATGGGATTTTGGAGATGGGTCCCCTGTACTAAATACCCCTAATGCAGACCCACAAACCAATGTATTCCCAAGAAATACAAGTACAACCAATGCGAACGATATGTATGATGTTACATTGACCGTAAGCAATGGAAATGCTACCTGTACCAAAACTTTCTCAAGAACCGATACGGTTTTTGCCGAAGCCAAAGCAGATTTTGGTCCTATGGATACCATAGGGTGTAATCCGTTTAAATTTTCGTTCCGAGATTATTCAATTAATGCGAATCAATATACCTGGGACTTTAAGGATGGCACCACCTCTTCTGTTACTGAGCCTGCCCACCAGTTTGAGAACACTACCCCGACGACCCGGCCGTTTGATGTGAATCTTAAAGTTACAACAACCAATGGATGTACCCACGACACCACGGGGTTAATAAAAGTTTATCCATACACGAATGCTGACTTTGATATTGATTTATCGGAAGATTGTTCCCCGCTTACCGTGAATATTTCCAACAATTCATCAGGCACAGAATATTACTGGTTCTGGGATAATGATGATTTAGATTTAGGAAATCCAGACAGTACCATTACATCCTCATTTTCGAAAACATATTATAATACCTCCGGAACGAGCCGTACAGATAGTCTTACTTTAATAGTAGGTAACGGACATGGATGTTACGATACGTTAAAACGAGGGATTACGATCCATTCATCCATCCTTGCCGATTTTTCTTACGTACAAAACAATGCCTGTAATCCATCCGATGTGGTATTTACCAATACATCCTCGGGAGGCGGTTCATATACCATGAACTGGAACTTTGGCGATGGCAGTTCATTAACAACATTATCCAGCCCGGTAAACAAAACCTTTACCAATAACACAACAGATAATAAAACGTTCGAAGTGGTTATGACAGCCGAATCGGAAAATGGATGTACCGATTCGCATACCGACTATATTACGGTTTATTCAAAAGTTATTGCCGACTACTCCATCGAGGAAAATGAAGGATGTCCGCCATTTACAACAACAATTCAAAATGCTTCTGTTGGCAATGCTGCTAATACCTACACATGGTATGTAGACGGAGCAGATGAATTTTCATCTACCGGATTGGCCGACTTTGACTATACCTACGAAAATACAACCACCAGTTTGCGTCCTTACCAGGTAAGGTTGGTTGCAGAAAATGAGCATGGTTGTTCATCAGAATATATCGATACGGTAACCGTATATGAATTTGTACGTGCACTTTATGATATGGATACTGATAATGGATGTACGCCTTTAGATATTGAATTTACCGATTTATCATCTGTTCCTCCCGCAACCAAGTACACCTGGAGCTTTGGCGATGGTGCTACATCCGGATCTGCTAATCCGTCGCATACATTTTATAATTCAAGCCGTACCGATGACAGGACTTTTACTGTTGATTTAACAGTACAGTCACCAAATTTCTGTACCGACGATACGAGTGCAGTGGTTACTGTTTATCATCAGCCATTATCTAAATTTTTTATAGATAACACATCATCATGCCCGCCATTGGTTTCTTATATGGAAAATGAATCTGTTGGCGAAGATATGTTCGAGTGGCGATTTGGCGATGGTACAAATAACACAACTGACCAGACATTAACACATACCTATCCTAACACACTGGTTGATGTGGTACAAAATTACACGCTTGAGCTTTGGGTAGGAACAAATGAAGGCTGTAAAGACAGTACATCATTGGAACTTAGTGTATTCCCTGATGTAATTGCAGATTTTACTTATGACGAAGCCGGTTGTAGCCCTTTTGTTTCATCATTTATCAATGAATCAACATCTCCGGCACAATATTTTTACTGGAATTTTGATGATGGAAACACTTCCAACCAGGAAAATCCGGTACATCGATTTACAAATACATGGAATACTAACCGTACTTACAATGTATTCTTGCGCGCATCGTCTGAATATAATTGCTGGGATACCATTACCAAGCCGGTTACAGCTTATGTTCAACCAATTGTAGAGTTTGATGTAAACCCACTTGTACAAAAATTTCCCGAGAACAGGGTGTTTATTGATAATAAAACCAACGATGGGCCCTTTAATTATTTATGGGAATATGGCGATCTGGAGGAAAATACATCTACGGATGTAGAACCTAATTATTTTGATTATGAACATTGGGGTGAAAAAGATATTACCCTAACCGTAACCAGTCAAACGAGTGATTGTAATGATGCCTTAACGAAAACGGTAACCATTTTACCTCCGGATATTAACGCTGATTTTACCACGAGTGTTGATGTCGGCTGTTTAAATGACGGGTTGGATGTTGATTTTATTGCAGCGGCATCCATATATTCCGAAGTGTATGAATACATTTGGGATTTTGGTGATGGAGAAATAGGCGAAGGAGCTGAAATTACCCATACCTATACCGAACCTGGCACCTATAATGTAAAATTAACCGCCACGGGCGAAGGTGGTGAAGATTACGAATATAAAAAGATACGCGTGTATTCCAATCCTGTAGCCAAGTTTGAGTTATTACCCAGTATAACGATGCTTGATGCCGAGACATTAGAAGCACGGGTTGAGTTCTATAATCAATCGATGTGTAATGATACTTCTGGTTGCTCTTATTTATGGGATTTTGGCGATGGAAAAACGTCTATAGCTACGAATGTAACCCATTACTATGAGAAACCACCCGATGACGAAATGCCAAAAGAGTATGATGTTAAACTGGTGGTTATCAATAGCCAGGGATGTGTAGATTCCCTGATTAAAGAAAGAGCTGTTAAAGTAATTGGTGAGGGCGAAATTGCTTTCCCAAATGCTTTTACTCCCAATGAAGATGGTATAAACGATGTTTTTAAACCCGTAGCTAAAGGAGTCGTTGAATATGAATTATTGATTTACAATCGATGGGGAGAGTTAATCTTTGAAACCAATAATTTGGAAATGGGTTGGAATGGAAAAGTAGGAGGAAAAGAAGCAAAATCGGATGTTTATGTTTGGAAAGCCGAAGGTAGATTTACCAATGGAAGAGCTTTTGAACTCGCCGGAGATGTTACGTTAATCCGGTAATTAACAACGGAGATTTTTACTTGATTTGATGATGTTTATAACTAAAATATTAAAAGAATTAAAATATTTTTATTTTTATATTTTTAAATGCTCAACAGTAGGGTATGAAAACCCTTAAAAAGAAAGTGAACCATTGTGAACAGAATAGTATATATCCTTTTATTTATTCTTTTAGCACAAATTAAAGTTGTTGCTCAGGATTCTCAGTTTTCACAGTTTTATGCCAGTTTTCTTTATTTGGCCCCATCATTTGCAGGGTCAACCGATGGCGACAGAATTGCGGCAAACTACCGGAATCAGTGGCCATCTTTAACCAGGGCATTTCAAACCTATGCACTTTCCTACGATCACTATTTTCCACATTTGAATAGTGGAGTCGGTGTGTTATTGTATCGCGAACAAGCAGGAACAAGTAATTTGGCGACCACCAATATTGGGCTGGCCTATTCCTATAAATTCCAGTTCAACTCAGGATGGCAGGTTAGTCCCGGGTTAAGTTTTTTCTATACCCAGCGCAGCATTGCTTTTGATGATCTTGTTTTTGGGGATGAATTAGAAAATCCGGATACGGAAGGAACTGCAGAAATTCCTATTTTACAAAGAAAATCCGATATTGATGCTTCTTTTTCGGTATTGGCTTTTAATAGAAATTATTGGGTTGGCTTTACGTGGGATCGAATGCTTAAACCTAATCGATCGCTTACGGGTGATATCAGCCAGGATCCTTTTAAATTTTCCCTTTACGGAGGAGCAAAATTTACGATTATGGATCGATACAACTGGTCTAGTGGGCAAAGCTTGTCCCCTGCATTTCTTTTTAAGATGCAGGATCAATACAGTCAGCTCGATTTGGGATTGTACTGGTACAAAATGCCTTTGGTAATTGGTGTTTGGTATAGGGGAATTCCCGTACTTAAAGAATTAACCAGTAACGATGTATTGGCTTTTCTGGTTGGATTTAAAATAGACCAGTTTCAAATTGGATATAGCTATGATTTAACCATCTCGAAACTGGTAGGATTTACCGGTGGCTCACATGAGATTTCCGTTATCTTTCAATTCAATCAGGGTATAACCGATCGGGAAAAGCGTAAAATGCTTCCTTGTCCTACCATCTAATCAAAGTATAGTACAGTTCAGTATAGCACACATTCTTGTGTGCTGAATAATTGATGAATTTTTTTTGCAGCAGCTTTCAATGTGGTGAAAGTGTAATCCGCCAAACCGCTCAAAGCGGCTAGACGGATTATTAGAAATTCAACGAAACCACCTGGAGCGACTTGGGGTTTATATTTATTTTTATAATTGTTAAAAAACGTTAAGTTTTTATTTTTCATCGCTCAATTCTAAAAATTCGTAAATAAAATTTTTTGCTTGAATGATATTCACTTATATTTGCTTTGTTAAAATCAATTGAAGCTAATAAAAAAGATCATCATGAAAAAAACAACACTTTGGTTAAATATCATTTTAATACTTGCAGTAGCGGGAATTTATGTATTATATTTTACAGGCATAGGAAAAGATACGATAGCGGATACTTCGGACACAAAAGAAAAAGTTGATGGAGAAGTTATAGACCGTAGTTTTTCCATAGCCTATGTGAATATTGATACCATCATATCTGAATATCAGTTTTTTGTGGATAAGCGAGACGATTTAAATCAAAAAATGGGAGAGTCGGAAGCTGAACTTCAGTTAAAATCTCGCAATTTTGAACGTGAAGTTCGCGATTTTCAGGAGCAAATGAATAAAGGTTTGATTACCCGCACCAAAGCGCAAATGTTGCAACAAGAACTAGCTCAGAAAGAACAAGAACTATATGCTACCAGAGATAACATTGCGCAGCAGTTATCAGAAGAGGAGCAGGTAATGTTACGACAAGGACTGGATCGTATAATGAAATTTCTGGAAGAATATAACAAAGAACATGATTACCGATATGTTTTAAGTAAAACATTTGGAAGCCAGGTATTATTTGCAGATACGAGCCTTAATATTACCCGAGATGTACTAAACGGGCTTAATGAGCAATATCAAGAAGAAAATAAGAAGAAGTAATTTTATTTCTAAAAAATGAGCTTTGCTGATTTTTACTTTGAAAGACAAAAAATTTTTGAAGCAAAAATCGCTGAGCCAATAACCAACAAGGTAAAGTATATTGTTGTAATTCCTTGTTTTGATGAGGATCATATTTTAACCACCCTAAACTCTTTATGGAATTGTCAGCGGCCTGAATTTGCTGTGGAAGTTATTGTTGTTGTTAATGAGCCAGAAACAGCCCATGAGCGAATAAAAAAACAAAATAGAAAAACATTTTACGAAGTGCAGGGTTGGATTCAGTCACATACCGATGCTGCATTTCGTTTTTTTGTGTTTCACGAACAAAATATTTCCTCCAGGGTTGCCGGAGCCGGATATGCCCGTAAGCTGGGAATGGATGAAGCACTTTATCGTTTTAATGCGATAGGCCAGGAAAAAGGGGTAATTCTTTCCATGGATGCAGATGCTGAAGTTAAAGCTGATTACCTGATTGAAATAGAGAAGTATTTTGAGCAAAATCCTAAAACCAACCTGACAACGATTTATTTTGAACATCCTGTGGAAGGCAATCGTTATCCGCCGGAAATCTATCATGCCATTACCATTTATGAACTATACTTAAGATACTATAAGTTTGCTTTTCAGTTTGTAAAATTCCCGTATTCGTATTATGCCGTTGGGTCGTGCTTTGCCGTGTCGGCGAAAGCCTATGCAAAACAAGGTGGTATGAATAGTAAACAAGCAGGGGAAGATTTTTATTTTCTACATAAGGTTTTTCCTTTGGGTAATTGCGATGAGATAAATACTACCTGCGTTTATCCTTCGCCACGCATATCGCAAAGAGTTCCCTTTGGTACCGGCCCAATGGTTAATCAAATTATAAATTCAGGGAATGATGATTTATTAACGTATGATTTACGTTGTTTTACCGATTTAAAAGCCTTTTTACAAATTGTTAATCAGTTGTATAAAAGCTCACCGGAAGAATTAAATGATATTATCTATCAATTACCACTTCCTATTGCCGACTTTTTAAATGAGAACCATTTTTTTATTGCAATTGAAGAGATTCATCAAAACTGCGCTGGTTTAAATTCTTTTCTAAAAAGATTCTTTGTTTGGTTTAATGCATTTAAGGTGCTTAAATATTTGAATGCAACAACGGAAAAGTATTATCCCAAAACGAATTTGTTGTCCGAAGTAGAAAAACTGGCAAAAAAGCTAAAACTGACTGTTCCTGAATCAAAAAATCATAAATCATGGTTGGAGGTATTCAGAAACGTAGATCGGGAGTTTTAATTTTCTTCAACTACCACAAAAATATCTTCGTCTGCTTTTTTCATGAAGTATTGCTCACGGGCAAATTTTTCCAGGTTTTTGTTGTTGGTCTTTAATTGCTCTAACCGTTTAGTGTCTGCATCAATGCGTTCTTTAAAATACTTTTTATCTTTTTGCAGCTGGTTATAATGATTCATTTCTTTAATTCTGTCCACTAAGTTATTACGGTCGAAAAACAGAAGCCAGATTAAAAAGATAAGTAAAGTCATGATATACTTATTTTTGATAATAGGTAAAATTATTTTCCATATTTTTTCTAAGGTATTCATGACCTGGTAATCTTTTTTACAATAGTAAAAGAATTTGTGCATCAAATCAAAGAAAATAAGCATAAAGTATAAAAATGTTATCCACCGGTAACAAGATGCAAAACCGTTACATCATCGCCATCTTTAACAATGGTATTATGGTAAGCTTCTTTTCGTACAAGTTTCCCATTAACCTTAACAATAAGTAGCTTGTAAGAAAAGTTGCTAAGTTCAAGCAATTCACTAATCGTAAGTTTATTTTTATCAAACTTTTCTTCCGTATTATTTAGCGTAATCTTTATCCTTGTGGTTTGTGTTTAATAAAATTTCTAAAACTGTATTTGCCTGCATATTTGCTACTATTCCCACTCTAGGTGCTAAAGGTGGGTTTTGTGTTGATGTTTCAGCCATCTCATCGCCGCAAATATATAAATTTTCAGATTGCCTGATTCTTATTTCATTACTTTTACCCCATCCGGCTATTCCCGATCCAATAATTAATGGTTTATCAGGGAGCTTGCTCATACAGGTTTCAATAATCATTTGTTTCATTTCGGCTAAATCAAACGCCTCTACAATAATATCGCAATCTTTATAAATGTTAACAAGATTGTTTTCATTTAGTTTAAGATCATGGATAATTATCTCAATCTCAGGATTAATACGTTGGATATTATTTTTTAAAGCACGTACTTTTTTTTCTCCAAGTTGGTCTTTAAAGAAATATTGTCGATTTAAGTTGGTTTCATTTATTACATCAAAATCGGCAATGATTAATTTGCCAACACCAACTCTGGATAATGCTACTGCACAGTTAGAACCAAGGCCTCCTGCACCAGCAATACCCACTGTATGATTTTTTAAAATGGATTTAATTTCCTCAAAAGTCATGCTTAAGGGTTTAAAAAAACTTTGTGCATAAATGGTAAAAATTGTTTTGTTCCCCCTCCATTCTCAATAATTTTTAAGGTATTCATATCATTAGGATCGAATACCGAGCCAAACAAAAATTTAATGTTTTTGTATTGAAACATTTCAGGGTGCATAATGGTTGAAGGCCCTAATGTATAAGTGTCGCAATTTTCTTTGGTAGCTTTTATTAATTGTGAAAAAGTATGGTTGAAAATTGTGGTTGAAGAAAGAATGATAGCATCAGCGGTGGCAATCTCTTCTAATTGTTTTGACATGGGAGCTAATTTCTCATCTTCAACAGCTTTATCAAAAATAGTTAGCGCAATTTTTTCACGTTCAAATTTTTCTACCAATGATTTAAAAAATCCGATCATCACAATTTTGTGATATTTTTTAAAATCTATTTTATCAAAAATATCGCTGGTGTTATCATAATGATTTTGATAATTAAAGTGGGCATTAAAATATGCATTAAGCACAATTCTGTGCTGTACATTATCTAAATCAGGAAATCTTAAATCCTGTATGGCTACATCAACATAATGCCCGAGGGTAGCACATACACCAATATGCCCGTTCTTTAATAATACAGCTACATACTTTTGGCCGCAAATGATCTGTTTAATTTCTTGTAGATTGATTCCGTATTTTTCAAAAAAATAATTCAGAGGTTCTTGCATTTTTATTTATTTTAAGCAACAAATTTAAAATATATTCATTTTAATCCAATGATTATTCGATTTTTGAGCGATGAAACTAATTATCATGTTGTTATTCTTCTTATTGAAAAAAAAACGATATGCAAATTGCAACATATTGATTTAAGTCATTTTATAATATCTTTTCAAACTATATTTTTATAACTTTGAAATGTGAAAAGTAAGTTAAATCAGTAAAATTGACATAAATTTAAAGGAGAATTAAATATGGATGTGAAAAAATTAAGAGCAGCTCAGAAAAAGCTTAAAGAGTTTAAATATGAGCTTCGTCCGTTAGAAAGAGGTTATGCCAACCGAATTTTGTATATGAATGTTGGAACCAATGAAATTAAGGAAAAGCCTGTTTCCGAAGAAATGAAAGAAAAATTTATTGGAGGGAAGGGTTTCGGTTTACGATTATTATGGGATGCAACCAAACCAGATACCAAATGGAATGATCCTGAGAATGAAATTATTATTAGTCCGGGCCCGGTAGCAGGAATTACTCAGTATTCAGGAGCCGGTAAATCACTTTTAGTTTCCATTTCCCCTCAAACCGATTCGGTTATGGATTCTAACGTGGGAGGATTCTTTGGCCCATTCTTGAAATTTTCAGGATATGATGCTTTAGAACTTCAGGGAAAAGCCGACAAAGATGTTATCATATATATTGATGGAACAAAAGGTACTGTTGAGGTTTTGGATGATCCAGGATTTTCAACCGACTCACATATATTGGCCGAAGAGCTAACTGAAGCTTTTGCTGAAAATGAAAAAGATTATAAAAATATTGGAATCGTTTCTACAGGAGCTGGCGCAGAACATTCATTAATCGGAATGATTAATTTTACTTTTTACGATCAAAAACGTAAAAAGATAAGGCTTAAACAAGCAGGACGTGGCGGGTTAGGTACCGTTATGCGTGATAAAAATATTAAAGCCATTGTGGCCAGAGTCGAGGGGGTTAAAGGAAACCTTAACCATGTTGCGGACTTAGATAAGATTAAAGAGCGTGGACGCAGATTTCAGCGTGAAATGCGCGAACTTGATGATCAGCAATGTCAAATGCGTAGAAAGGGAACGGTAAATATTCTTAACGTAATGAACGATTACGACTTGCTACCTACGCATAACTTTAAATATGGAAGCTCTGAAGACGCATTGAAAATACATAGTAATGTTTTTCGTGATAAATATTTTACCCAAAATATTCCGGACGGATGCTGGATTGGATGTGCAATGAGTTGCTCAAAAGGAGTGGACGACTTTGAATTAAAAACAGGGCCATACAAAGGACAAAAAGTTCTTGTTGACGGGCCTGAATACGAAAACGGAGCCGGATTAGGTTCTAATGTTGGTGTTTTCGATCCAGAAGGAATTATTGAAGCAAACTTTTATTGTGATACGTATGGTATTTGTACCATCACTTGGGGTACGCTTGTGGCCTTTATTATGGAATGTTACGAAGAAGGTATTCTTAACAAAGAACGTACCGGAGGATTGGAATTAAAGTTTGGTAATTTCGAAGCAATGATGGAATTGATGCATCAATTAGCCCGAGGTGAAGGATTTGGTGTCGTTGCAGGTATGGGTATCCGTAAGATGAAAGAAAAATTTGTGAAAGAATATGGCGCCGATGAGCAATTCCTTAATGATATTGGAATGGAAAATAAAGGGCTTGAATATTCACAATATGTTTCTAAAGAATCATTGGCACAGCAAGGTGGTTATGCCATGACCAATAAAGGCCCTCAGCACGATGAAGCATGGCTTATCTTTATGGATATGGTGAACAACCAGATTCCTACGTTCGAAGATAAAGCCGAAGCATTACACTATATGCCAATGTTCAGAACCTGGTTTGGGTTACAAGGGCTTTGTAAACTTTGCTGGAACGATGTTGTTCCTGAAAGTAATGCCGAAGCGGATGAGCCTCATAAAATTCCTGAACACGTGGACAACTATGTAGCTATATACGAAGGTGTAACAGGAAAACCTTTCGATAAGGATGAGCTGATTCGTCAGAGTGAACGTGTATACAATTTCCAGCGTATCTTTAATATCCGTAGAGGGTATGGTTTACGTAAACATGATGCTCAACCATACCGTGCCGCAGGGCCGGTTACTGTTGAGGAGTACGAATCAAGAGCCGAGCGTTATGATAAACAGATGAAAGAAATTATAGGTATTGATCCTGAAGGAAAAACCACCGAAGAAAAAATGGCTATAACTCGAAAATACAGAGAAGATAGATATGAACAGCTACTTGATGCTGTATACGAGCGTCGTGGCTGGAATAAAAATGGAGTACCTAAAATCGAACATCTTAAAAACTTAGGGATGGATCTCCCTGAATTGATTGAAGTAATTAAAGATTTACAATAGTCTTTGTTTATAATAAAATTTTATTTAGCTGATTCCCGAATGCTTGGGAATCAGCTTTTTTGTTTCGTCTTTTTAAACGGTTTTAAAATAGATAAGTCAAATTAGATAATTTGTAAGTTTGTTTAATAGTAACGAATAATATATAGAGTTAAACAAAACTAAAAATACCTAAATATTGGTATGGGCTGTTTATTTGATTTAACCTATTTTTGTCGCAGATAATGAAAATAAGCATAAGATATATAAAAAAGGTAATTATTTCCTTCCTCTTTTTGGGAATTATTGGAGGTATTGTTTTTAATGCTTCATTTTTCATTCATACGCATAGAACGACTTGTGGTAATATTATTATTCATGCACATCCGTTTAATAAAAGCAGAGAAAATAAAAAACCAAATACCCAACATCAGCATAATAACTTTGAGTTACAGATTATACAAACCCTTGAATTTTTTGTAAATATTCATAATGTTCAGGATCATTTAAATCCAGAATATTTTCTTATTACAAAATATGACATTCCAAAATGTTATTCTAAAAATTCCTTTTTTTATAATTTAATTAATTACAGGGCACCACCTGCCAATTTCTTTCTATTTTAATTTCCTCTCTTTCCATTTTATATCAATAAAATAATTTATTGAATAAAAACAGAGGGTGTGATAGCAAAAATATTTTTGCTACACCATTAAAAATATCTAAAAATTAAACAACCAATAATTGTATTACACTAATAACCATCTGAATAATGAAAAATTTTTTTCAATCAATACTAACTTTAGGAATATATATCATCATAATTTCATCTACTTATGCTCAACGAACCGATGCGAATATTGTAGGACATGTTGTCGATACGGATGGTGAGCATATACCATTTGCAACGATTATTCTTAAAAATACAACCATTGGAACTGCTACCGACGAAACCGGGCATTTCCAACTGATCAACATGCCAACCGGTAAATATACCGTTAAAGCATCATTTATTGGATATAAGGATGTTGAAAAGGATGTTGAGCTTACCGAAGGGAATACCATTGAATTAAAATTTATATTACAGGCTGATGTGTTGGGCCTTGAGCAGGTTGTCGTAACCGCCGATCGGAACGACAAACGCAGGAAAGATGCATCGGTTATTGTAAATACGATAACACCTAAAATTTTTAATGTTGCACAAACCATTACTTTAAGCGATGGGTTGAATTTTTGCCCTGGGTTAAGAATGGAAAATAATTGTCAGAATTGTGGATTTACCCAAGTAAGAATGAATGGAATGGAAGGCCCTTACTCTCAGATATTAATAAACAACCGGTCAATTTTTAGCGGATTAGCCGGAGTGTATGGGTTAGAGCTTATTCCATCCTCTGTTATTGAACGAATTGAGGTTGTACGTGGTGGAGGGTCAGCTTTATATGGAAGTAATGCCATTGCCGGAACCATCAACTTAATATTAAAGGATCCGGTGAATAACTCGTACGAAGCATCCGCTCAATCCGGATATACCGGTGTGGGATTGGACGGTTCGGGAAAACCAGCTTTTGATTATAGCGTAAACTTAAACACTTCGGTGGTATCGTCTGATGGAAAAACAGGGATGACCCTTTATGGGTTTCATCGCGATAAAGAACATTTTGATGCCAATAACGACGGTTTTTCTGAATTATCAGAATTAAATAATATTACGTTGGGAACACGATTATTTCACCGTTTGGGTTATAAAAATAAATTATATGTTGATTTTTTTACTATCAATGAAACCCGAAGAGGTGGCGATGGATTTGACAAACCTTACCATGAATCTCAGATTACCGAAGCGGTTAAACATAAAATAACTTCAGGAGCTGTTACTTTTGATCAGTTTTTACGCGATGAAGATAAATTATCTTTATATGTTTCTGGACAACTGGTAAATAGGGATTCTTATTATGGGGCAAATTACTCCTTAGAGGATTATGGAGCAACAAAAGGCCTTACTTATGATATTGGAGCCCAGTATGATGCTAGATTTAAACAATCAAGCTTAATCTCAGGGATTGAATTTCGTGGAGAAACACTAGATGATCAGAAACTTGGCTATGCAGATTATAAAAAGGTACAATTCGATGGGGACGAATTGATTGTTCCTCATAGGGATAATACGATTGTTGCCGATCAAATATCAAATATTTACGGAGTATTTTCTCAATACGATCATCGTTTTGGTAAGTTTAATGCTTCTGTGGGTGCCCGGTTTGATCATTACGCTATTGAAAACAAGGTGGATGGGACTTCTTCGTCCGGGAATGTTATAAGTCCGCGAATTACTTTAAAATATGATATTTTCAACTATCTTCAGGCACGGGCAAGTTACTCACAAGGATATCGGGCTCCTCAAATTTTTGATGAGGATTTACACATTGAAACCTCTGGTTTCAGACAAGTTATTCATATCAATGATCCTGATCTAAAACAAGAAACCAGTCATAGTTATATGGTATCGCTCGATTTTAATAAGTTAATTGAACACACCAACGTTGGGTTTTTAGTTGAAGGGTTTTATACCCAGTTAAAGGATGCATTTGTACAAGATTACGGTATGCCTGATGAAAACAGAGTGGTAACTTATACGCGGATTAACGCTGATGGTGGAGCTGTGGTTCAAGGGGTGAATATGGAGTTAAATGTTATTCCGTCCGAAGATTTTAGTTTTACCGGAGGATTCACTTTTCAACAAAGTAGGTATGAAGAAGCCCAGGAATTTGGAAAGAAAGAATTCTTTCGAACACCTAACCAATATGGATATGCAACCATCGACTGGGATTTTATTAAAGGATTTTGCCTTATGGCAACAGGAAATTATACCGGGAGTATGTTAGTACCCTATTTTGGCCCAACCCTGGCTGAACCAGAAGATGGTGAGCTAAGAGAAACAAATCCGTTTGTTGACCTGGGTGCAAAATTAAGCTATCAGTACCACTTAAATGGAGCCAGTATGCAAATCTTTGTGGGGATTAAAAATATGTTTAATTCCTATCAGGATGATTTTGATACCGGAGAGGAACGGGATCCGGGATATATCTATGGCCCCGGGCAACCCAGAACCATCTATTTTGGAATTAAAATAGGTAATTTATTGTAATACTATTTTCTATACATTCAAAACCTCAATAGTTAGTGAGGTTTTGAATGTATAGCATTTAATCAATTACACCGGAAATAATTAATTCATCCAAACTACGTTTAGGAACATGATGCACCTGATTTTCGTCGCGGTAATATTTTATATCTCCATTTCTTACCTCTTCAACTACAACTTCTTTTTTTGGTTTGCCCAGGGCAATAACTAATAAAACTTCAAAATATTCTTCGATATTCAGCAGTTGTTTTAATTTTTCTCGTTGGATAGAAGCAAAAATACATCCTCCTAATGCTTTTTCCACTGCGCCCAGTAGCATGCTTTGTGCCGCAATCCCTTGATCACAGAAATAGTTAGTGGTAAGCCGTGTATCGCTTAGAATAATGATATAGCCTGTTGGCCGTTCTCCTTCTTCCGGGCCATCCCAGTCTTTTAAATATCCGGCCCAGGCTAAGGTGGAAAAAACTTTTTGGTTGGTTTCTTCATCGGCAGATAAATAATATTTTAAGGGTTGTAAATCTCTTCCTGATGCAGATAAGCGCGCTAACTCTACCAAATCCTTTAATTCTTCGATGGAGAGTTTGTGATTTTGGTAATATCTGCGATAACTGCGGTTTTTGGTTATGAGTTCTCTAATCATAATGCATAATTTTTTGCGTAAGATAAAAGAGAGTGTTCATTAGTTATTCATATTTCGACAAGCTCAATATGACAATGAGCTAACAACTAAGATGTCACACTGAGCCTGTCGAAGTGTATATTGAAATAAACACTTTTAGGACATCCTCTTAGATATAAGTTTAAACTCTTATTAATAGTTTGTTTTTTCTATCTCAAAATAAGCTTCCGGATGGCCACAAACCGGGCAATTTTTAAGTGCTTTTTTACTTTCGTGTACATGTCCGCACTTGCGGCATACCCAACGCACTTTTTCTTCGCGTTCAAAAACTTTACCTTGTTCAATATTTTCAAGTAGTTTAAGGTACCGCTTTTCATGCTCGGCTTCAACTTTTGCAATAAGCTTGAAAGTAGTAGCAATTTTTTTGAATCCTTCTTCTTCTGCAATCTTTGCAAACTCAGGATAAAGCTCAGACCATTCTTCGTTTTCACCTTCGGCTGCCGCTTTTAAATTTTCTGTGGTAGTTCCAATAACTCCTGCCGGATACGAAGCCGTGATTTCAACCATTCCTCCTTCAAGCAATTTGAAAAATGTTTTGGCATGTTGTTGTTCTTGTGCGGCTGTTTCTAAAAAGAATTCGGCTATTTGTTCGTAGCCTTCTTTTTTGGCAACCTTAGCAAAAAATTCATATCGGTTTTTTGCCTGCGATTCTCCGGCAAATGATTTTAACAGGTTTTGTTCTGTACGTGTTCCTTTCAATGAGCTCATAATATTAAATTTAGTAAGTTTTGATCATAAAAAATGTTCCCGAAGATAAAAATTTCCGGGAACAAAAAAAGTATTGTATTACCTGAATAGGTAATTTAAAATGGTTTTAAATATGTTTAATAGCGGCCGGAGATGATATCCCAATCGAGAATTTTCCAGAAACTCTCGATGTAATCGGGACGCTTATTCTGATAATCTAAATAGTAAGCATGTTCCCATACATCGCAGGTTAAAATAGGGATTAACCCCTCGGTTAACGGATTCGCCGCATTGGGTGTTTGGACAATATCCAGGCTGCCGTTCGGTTTTTTAACTAACCATGCCCAACCCGATCCAAATAAGGTTTTTGCTGCATCTGCGAATTTTTCTTTGAATTCATTAAATGAACCATATGTCTCATTTATTGCATCTTTCAGCTGTCCTTTGGGTTCATTGCTTTTGTCTTTGCCAAATTGATCAAAGTAAAAGGTATGATTCCAGGTCTGTGCAGCATTGTTAAAAATACCACCATCCGATTTCATAATGATATCTACAATATCTGCATTCTCAAACTCGGTTCCTTTAATTAAATTATTTAACTTGTTTACATAAGCAGCGTGATGCTTATCGTGATGGAACTCGAGCGTTTGTTTGGATATTTCTGGTTCTAGTGCGTCGTATGCATAGGGTAAATTAGGTAATTCGAAAGCCATAATGATTATTTTTTTAGGTTTGACATCAAATTGTTAAATAAATTTAATGAATAAAAAAGGGAATTACAACAAAAAGGCCGGGAAAAATCCCGGCCTTACTAAACCTAAATTACATTTACAAATCTGCACTGCCTAAGGGCAGTTGGTAAAACAACTAAACAAAACGCTTTTTTACTTTATTCCAGTCAACTATACTCCAGAAAGCATCAATATATTCGGGCCTTCTGTTTTGGTATTTTAAGTAATATGCATGTTCCCATACATCAAGTCCTAATATGGGGGTTCCTTTTACTTCACTGATATCCATTAACGGATTATCCTGGTTTGGAGTAGAGGCAATTACTAATTTCCCGTTCTGGTTCATCAGCCATGCCCAACCCGAGCCAAAACGGGTGGCCGCAGCCTGATTAAACTCTTCTTTGAATTTATCGAAAGAGCCAAAGTCTTTTTTTATGGTATCCATCAATTTTCCTGAAGGTTCACCACCTCCTTCGGGCGACATAATGTCCCAAAAGAGTTTGTGGTTATAATACCCGCCGCCATTATTTCTAACAGCCGTTGGATGTTTTGAAACTTTTTTTAATATCTCTTCAATCGATTGATTTTCAATCGGAGTTCCTTTTATTGCATCGTTTAACTTATTGGTATATCCACCATGATGTTTGGTATGGTGTATCTCCATGGTTCGTGCATCAATATATGGTTCTAATGCATCGTAACTGTATGATAAATTTGGTAATTTAAAAGCTATAATTTTGTAATTTTAATAGTTAGACATTTTGTTATTTAGAATCGTTCTAAATGATTTAGTTGTATAACAAAAGAAAATTGGTATTGTTTACTAATTTTTAAAAAATTATTTTCGTGCATCGAAATAACTCATGAACCGACGAATTTTAAATATCGCCATTCCTAACATTATCAGCAATATCACCATTCCGTTATTGGGCATTGTTGATTTATCGCTGGTTGGCCACCTTGAATCAAAAGTGTATATAGGTGCGATTGCTCTGGGAAGCATGATTTTTAATTTTATTTACTGGGGATTTAGTTTTTTGCGGATGGGAACCAGTGGCTTTACCGCCCAATCGTTTGGAAAAAGAGATCTTAAAGAAAGTTTCCAGTTATTGTATCGTGCGCTTTTTGTAGGATTAGCCGGAGCCATAGGGTTAATTATTTTGCAAATCCCTATTGAGTGGCTGAGTTTTTTTATTATCAATGGGAGTGAGGAGGTAGAGTATTTTGCCCGCGAATATTTTTATATTCGTATTTGGGCCGCACCGGCTACTATTGCTATTTACTCAATAACCGGGTGGTTTATCGGAATGCAAAATGCAAAAATCCCGATGATGATTGCGATAACCATCAATGTATTAAATATTGTTTTTAATGTTACATTGGTTAGATTTTTTGGGATGAAATCGGACGGCGTGGCATTGGGAACCGTTTTAGCCCAGTATTCCGGATTAATTGTGGTCTTTTTGTTTATCTTAAATCATAAAAAAAGGCTGATAAAATATTTTCGTTTTAAAGATATTGTTCAAGTTGATAAGCTTAAAATTTTCTTTAATGTAAATAAAGATATATTTATCAGAACCTTAAGCCTGGTTTTTACCTTATCGTTTTTTACCGCAAAGTCGGCCCAATATGGTGATACACTTCTGGCCGTAAATACACTTCTTTTACAGTTTTTTACTATTTATGCTTACATCGTGGATGGATTTGCTTATGCAGGGGAGGCGCTGGCCGGAAAATATTTTGGTGCCAGAGATAAAGAACGGTTAATTAAAGTTTCTAAACTGCTTTTCTACTGGGGTTTATTAATGTCCGGAATATTTACGGCAGCATATTATTTTGGCGATAGTTTATTGCTAAGTATTTTTACCGATAATCAGGAGGTTATTCAATCGATTCAGCCTTATTTGGTTTGGGTATATTTAATCCCTGTTTTAACTTTTGGAGCATTTATCTGGGATGGCATATTTATCGGTGTAACGGCCTCAGCCAGTATGCGTAACTCGATGTTGATATCTGCTTTTTTAATTTTTCTGCCGGCATATTTTTTACTGCATCATTTCTTTCAGAACCATGGGTTATGGGCTGCATTTATGCTGTTTATGATTGCCCGGGTGGTTACGCTTAGCTTGTATGCTCCTAAAAAGATATATCGAAAAATTTAAATTTTTACTGCTCACACTAAATTTGTTCGTTCATAAAAATTTTTTTATTAAGGTAAATAGTAAAGATTTTGTAATTTTACATGACAACTTAAAAGTATAAACCGATGAGATCAATTATAGTTCTGTTTACAATTACGAGTATTTTATTTTTGTCATTGTCTGGGATTGCACAAATAAAAAGTAAGTCAAACGTATCCATTATCTCACCTCCCGTAAGTTTGGAATTAGACCCTTTTTATAAAAAATATGTGAATGCTAACGGTATTCATATTATTTCATCACGTAAAGTGCCTGATGAGGCATTGTCTAAAGCTTATGAAATTATTTTGTTTATGACCAATGGGTTGCCAAAAGTTGTATTGCAAGAAATGGTTAAAGTAGATACGAGAGTTGCCATAATGGCCCGATATGAGGGAACGACAGATATCCCGGAACATGCTCATCTGGAAAATGATACAAGTCTTAACTGGGATGTAAGGGCCAGAGGATTAGGAGGTACTGTAGAGTTGCCTTTAACCTCTTGTGCAGAAGAGAATCTTCTTTGTTATCAAATCGATAAATATCATGCCGAGGATATTCTTATTCATGAATTTGCACATACGATTCATGCGGTAGGAATTTTACCTGTCCGGGAAGATTTTAATGCTATTTTACAGGATTTGTTAGATAATGCAATTTCTCAAGGTAAATATAATAATACCTATGCCGCAACCAATATCTGGGAGTATTGGGCCGAAGGAGTTCAAAACTGGTTTGATGTTAATGCAGAAGTTCCTGCACCGGATGGTAAACATAATGCAGTAAATACCCGCGAAGAGATGAGAGAGTACGATATTGACTTATATCATTTAATTGGTGAATATTTCCCGGAAACCGAAACAAGTCCGTCTTGTCATGCGAAGGGAAATAAATATATTATTCATTAATTTTCTTTTGTGAACATTTTTTAATGTTATAGGTTAGGAATAAAAAAGAGATCATATGAAACGAATATGAATTTTTTTAATCAAAAAATACACACACGATAATGATTATTTTAATTATGCGGTTCCATATGACCTTAAAAAAACAAAAAATAAACATATGAAAATTACAAAAGACATAACCATTGATGAACTGGTGGAAGAAGTTCCACAAGCGGTAAAATATTTAATGAACGAAGGGATAAAATGTATTGCCTGTGGAGAACCTATTTGGGGTACACTCGAAGAGGCTGCAAAAGAGAAGGGATTTTCTGATCAGGATATTGACGGGTTTGTTAAAGATTTGCAATTTTTTGCCGATCATCCCGATCAGGAGGTTGAGTATCCGGATAGTAAGATTAAACCCGGAAAACTTGATATATAATTTAATCGTTTTGTTTATTCATCATACAAATGTATTCCGAAAGGATTCCTGATATGTTCGCGTAATAATCGGGCTTCTTTTTCGGTTACTTTCAGTTCATTTTTCAGGATATCGCCTGAAGAAATAATACCTGCTAATTGGCCTGAATTATCAATAATGGGAATATGCCGGATTCGTTTTTGAGTCATTACATTTCGCAAATAGTGCGTATCATCTTCCAATTTGCCAATGATAAGATCTTCCTTAGGAGTCATTAAATCTTTGATGGTTCTTTCTTTTAGAGGGATACCTGAGTTATAGCATTTATATAAAATATCACGCTCCGAAACAATTCCTAAGATTTCATTTTTATTGTTGATGACTAATAACGAACCAATTTTTAATTTGTCCAATTGAGCTATGGCTTCAAAAGCAGAAGTGTTTTCTGTTATTGTACTCACTTTATGATTCCCTTGTTCTTTCTTTTTTTCTAAAATCTCTTTGGCTAGCATAGGTGTAAAATTTTAGTTTACGTAAAAATAGGGAAAAATATTATATAAATCAATATATCTATATAATTATATTTGTATGATAAAAAAATGACCGGCAAAATACCGGTCATTCTCCTTATTTCGTTATTCGTAACTCGAGTAATATTTCATAAACTGGGCTCTTTCGTACAATTCAACATTGTGTTTGGAGTAATTTAATTTTCCAATAATTTCCTGGATAGAATTGTACCCTTTATTCTGCATCCACGATTCCATCTGGGTTAGCATTTGGTTAATATGTTCTAATTTATTTTGATATAAAGCAGATGCTACCTGAACGGCTTTGGCGCCGACCAGAATATTTTTTAATGCGCCATATCCATCATCGATACCCGTTGAAGCAGCCATGTCGCAAGTTACTTTACCCGATAGTAAACCAATCCAACGGATACACATGGAGTTTTCTTCAGGGACACTAAAAATTCTCGAAGGTTTTATTTTTTCATTTTCCAAATCAACATCAGGATTATAAAAACGATTAAATAATACCATTCCTTTTATTCCGGTTTGAGAGATACGCTTTAAAATTTCGCCCATTCCCGAAAAATAGTAGCTTAATTTCACAGCAACAGGTAGCGATGTATGTTCCTGAACCTTCCGGATAATGTCAAAATATTTTTGTTCAATTTCTTCTCCTTTTTGTTCAATATCTCCGGGTAATATAAACATATTTAATTCAATACCGTCAGCTCCTGCTTCTTCAATTTTTTGGGTAAACTCAACCCATTCGCCCATAGAGTAGCAATTAATGCTGGCAATAACCGGAATATTAACTTTTGCTTTGGAGTCTTTGATAAGCGTTAAATATTCGTTTACAGTATTTTGTTTGGTGTAAAAGGCTATGTAATTTTCGTTATCCGAATAGGTATTAAACATGTTGTTCATACCTAAAGAATCAACTTTCATACGGATTTGTTCTTCGAACAATGATTTTAAAACAACAGCACCTACACCACTATCTTCCAGTTTTTTTACTTTTTCTGCCGTGTCGGTTAGTCCCGAGCTGGCTGCGATAATTGGGTTTTTTAGTTTTAACCCCATGTATTCGGTCGAAAGATCTATCATAGCAAAATAATTTTAAATTATTTATTCATTAAAAACCGGTCAATTCCTATGGCTGCTTTATGTCCGTTGGCAATACCATGGATAACATCCGGCCCCTGGATAATATCACCACCTACAAACAGCCATTTGGCACCTGTCTGGAAATAATTATCAACAATAATTCTACCTCGAGGGTCAAACTCCATTTGTTCGCGGGTATCTTTACTGATGTATTCAATATCCATTCCCTGTCCTATGGATTCAATCACCATATCAGCTTCGAAGAATTTTGTTTGTGATTCATCAAATTTTGGATTGAAGCGGCCATCTTTATCAAAAACAGAAGTACATTTCTGCACATGCAATCCTTTAATTTTATTGTTTTCAATCTCGATGGATGTCGGTCCCCATCCGGGTTCAATGGTTGCTTTTTCTTCGCGCGCCTCTACCACTTCTTCCCGGTCGGCGGGCATAATATCCTCAGATTCAAGCGAGGTTGCTGTTATATGTACTTTACCATACTTCTGATTTTGTAAACGTGCCAGCGAGCGGGTAATATCCATTGCTACATTTCCCCCTCCAATTACAACTATCTTTTCAGCAACAGGGACTTCTTTCCCCATAGTAATATCTCGCAGTAGATCGATTGCCTGATAAACATTTTCATGGTCTGTTCCCGGTATTCGGGTACTTCTGCCCAAATGCAATCCTGTACCTGAAAATACTGCGTCGTATTCTTTCTGAAGATTTTCAAGGGTTATATCTTTGCCTATTCGTGTATTGTATTTTATTTCAACACCTAATGACAGAATATAATTTATATCTTTGTCAATCTGGCCGTAAGGTAATCGATACTCCGGGATTCCATAACGCATCATTCCACCGGCTTGTGGATAAGCTTCAAATATTTTAACCTGATATCCCATGAGAGCCAGATAGTATGCTGCTGATAATCCCGATGGCCCAGAGCCAATAATCGCTATTTTTTTATCTTTATTTTCAATGCCATCGGTTCCTAAAATTCGTTTATAGTCTTCAGAATCCACCTGGTCGGCAATATATCTTTTGAGCCATCGGATAGATAGAGGCTCACCCAGATTCCCGACAGAACAAACCGTTTCACATTTATGCGTACATATCCTTCCACAAATCTCGGGTAAGGGGTTGGTTTCATACAATTTTCTAAGTCCTTCTTCAATATTATCTTCCCGAACGGCTTTAATATATTCAGGGATTCCCATATGTGCAGGGCAGGTTGCAACACATATCCCACATTCCACACAACGGTCGGCTTCTTTTTGTGCTTCTTCTTTGGAGTAACCTTTTATTATCTCTATAAATGATTGATCCCTCTCTTCCGGTTTCAGATGCTCGATTTTCACCCGCTCAAGAGGATATAATTCATACCCATGTTCAGGTTTTTTCCATCCTGCTTCATTTTTGTCCCAGGTTTTTTTATCAACCCCAGGGGTATATCTAAAGTCTTCAGGATCTTCAGAAACCCAGGTATATTCGTTACTTAGAGTTAGCGACCCTGTGGTACAAACATCCACACATAGGGCACACCAGCAACATCTTCCGTAATCAATTCTGGGCCGTAATCCACTGTCCCCGTCTTTTGTTTCGATGCCTTCTACAGGAACCAAATCAATGGCTTGATTTTCACAGATTTCCTCACACGTACCACACCCAATACAGGTTTCGATATCATTTTTATGAAAGCCTCTATATCTTTCGGCTCCTGGCCGGTCATTTAAAGGGTCTTTTACCGTTTTGGGATCTTCAAAAACATTTTTCCAGGCGGTAAAAGGTGTTAATATGTCTTTTAATTTCATTTTATTGTTTATTAGATTATTTGTTGATTTGGTTATATGAAGAATTGTGCCCTTTTCTCAATTGAACTTCTTTCAATTTATTTATCTTATTACCTATCTCTTCTATTAATAATCTTTCATTATTTAAAATTTGTTCATTAATAAACTCCAGATCATTAGCAAGTATTAGTTGATTCAACACTTCCATTAAACTTCCAAATGCAAATTCTGTGAATCTAGCTTGTTCAATTCCTGATTTTCTTGAGTTTCCCTCTGCAATATTTGAAGAAATTGAAACTGAAGCTCTTCTTATTTGAGATGTTAATCCAAATTTCTCACTATCAGGAAATTTCTCACTAATTTGATAAATATTTTTATTCAATTTTCGTGATAACTTCCATACTTCAAGTTTTTCAAAAGAATAAAGTCTCATATTTATATCAATTTTTCAAATAATCATATAACCAAATACACAAATCACCACAAGTTATCGTTCAATTTCAGGCGGACAAGTTTGTAATGATACCATGATAGAATGAACATCAGCAATGTTTGCATTGATTAATAATTTTTCGAGTAAAGCTACAGCATGAGTATAACTGGGTCCTCTAAGATTTACCCTCCTTGGGTATTTGGAACCATCGGAAACTACATATAAACCATATTCCCCTCTTGAAGATTCACTTCTTTGATAGGTTTCTCCTTTGGGAAGCTGCCAATGTAGTACATTAGGCGTTTTTGCCCGAATGTCTCCTTTTTCAGGAACTTTTGCCAGAATTTGTCGGATTAAATCAACCGTTTGAATTAAATCATGTTTTCTTACTTGTGAACGGGTGAATACATCAGAATCTTTGCCAACATAAGGTTCAAAATCCAGTTCATTATATTTTAAATAGGGGTAGTCTTTTCGAACATCGCGGTTATACCCTGCAGCTCTTGCATTTGGGCCGACAATGCCATATTTATCTACCCATGAAGGATCAATGTAACCTATTCCAATAGTTCGTTTTTTAAATATGGCATTGGTAAATATTAAATCCTCAATTTTATCGATAAATTCTTCAATCTCTACTAAATTCTCTTCCATTCGTTTTTTGAATCCGGCAGGTAATAGTCCACGAACCCCTCCGGGAATAATAAACATATGATAAATACGACCTCCGGTGAGTTCTTCGAAGCGGTCTAGTATGAGGTCTCTTAAATACATTCCCCATTGAGCCCCCATGCCTAATGAAAGAGTTGCAGCCTGTCCCGGAACTGTTCTTAATAAAACTTGTAATCTGGCCATCTCAAGAACGAGTGTTCTCATCCATGAGGCAGCTTCAGGAATTTCTATTCCCCCTAAATCTTCAATAGATGCTGCCAAAACATATTCATTTGAGTCCGCTTCAGGAACACACATCCTGATACATGTAGGGAAACATTGAATATATAACCGACGTTCCATTAGTTTTTCAAATCCACGGTGTAAGTATCCAACATGCGTTTTCGCTTCCACTACTTCATCTCCGCTTAGGGTAAGCTCAAGCGACATATTTCCTGTAACTCCGGGATGGTTAGGCCCATGCCACAATTTGGTTAATTTATGCGACTTTAAGTCGATGATAGGGTTTCCATTCTCATCAAAAGCCGGGTATTTAGACCGGTCGCCTGGCCATATTTTATTATTTTTCTTCATCGGGATACATCTTTTTCTTCATAAATTCAGCAGGATCATTGGTCTCTCTTCCTTCGCGCGGGAAGAAAGTTTCCTGTGCATATTTTAAGGTGTCGAAATCTCTACGGTATGGAGGGATGTTATCCCATCCTTCTAATATAAAGGGTTCGTTAAGTCTTGGACTACCCGGGAAATCAATACCAAACATCTCTTTTAACTCACGCTGATAGGTTGCCATCTGCTCCCATAAATGATGTGCGCTGTCCATGGTTGCTGTTTCGCGGTCGATAAAAACCCGCACGCCTAAGTCAATTTTTTTTGTTGGATTATTTAGCATGTAGGTTAGCTGGAACTGGTTGTTTTCAATCCAGTCTACAGCCGTTAAAAGAACCAGGTGTGTAAAACCTTTAATATCTCTTAGATGTGTAATTAAAGCAATGGCTAACTCTTTTTGAACTGTAATATAACTCTGCGTTTTTGATTGCTCAATCTCATCAGTACAATTGAATCTCTTTTTTATATCTTGAATGATTTCCTTCATTTTTAAATATTTTACTTTGTTCGGTTTTTACCAATTATAATCAGGCATGTTCCAATCTTTAATAATTTTTTTTTGATTGGCTTTGTACCAGTCAAATTTGTTGGCATAATCGTTGGCTCCTTCAGCTTTTCCGGCTTTTATTCGTTCTTTTAGTTTATTAAATCCGGCTAATAGTGCTTCCGGACGTGGCATACAACCGGCCACATATACATCTACCGGCAAATAATAATCTAAACGGTTAATGGTATTATAACTATCATAGTACATTCCTCCGTTAATGGTACAGCTGCCTAAGGCAAGTACATATTTCGGATTTTGCATTTGCTCGTAAGAGCGGATCGCTCTTTTTAATGTTTTTACCGCTAAATATCCGGAAATTATAAGTACCGATGATTGTCTGGGAGTAGGCCTCATTTGAACACCATATCTAAAAGCATCAAACCTTGGAGTTAGTAGTGGAGGGATTTCAATACTCCCACAGCCGGTTCCAAAGCCCAAAACCCATAAAGATTCTGCCCGAGCCCAATTTAAAAATTTTTCAATAACTTTATTTTTGGGATCCTTTGCAACAGGACGCTGATCGCAAAAATAATCCTGTAAAGGGTCTACTTCAAATTGTACCCCATCCGGGCCGGTTACTATTCTTTTTTTGTTTTCTTCAGCGAGAAATTTATCCTTTTTTTCTTCTATATTTTTAGTATTATCTGACATGCTAAATGATTTTTAATTAGATGTAAAGAATTACAGCCAAAATACCTATCGCTAAAGGTATTTTTAAGAACCAGGTTACCGATTGTTCTATTCTGAAACGTGGTGAAACAACACCAACAAAAACAGACCAGAAATAAATCAGGAATGTTTTTACAATAAATTCTACCCAATGGGTTGCTCCCCCAAAAAACAAATTCATAAATAACGCCGCTTCAACTACATGTAAAATTGCACCATTGGTTCTAAGAACACCTAAAAAGGCGGAGTGATACTCGGTTGGTGGCCCAATAGGAACTTCATTCGGTGCCATAACTAAGTTAAAAGGTGCGTGTCTGAATAATCCAAGTAATGAAAGCATAGCTGCTGCTGTGGCAATAGGATTGGTAACTAAGGTCCAGTTTTGAAATCCACCTTGTTGTGCTGCTACTATTTCTGAGATTGAAAGAGTATTATATTGGAGTGCAATAGATATTACTGCCAGGGTTAATGGTAGCTCAACCGTGGTAAACTGTCCTAATCCCCTGGTAATTCCAATGACAGAATTTGGGTGCCCCCCTTCGCCTGCACCTAAGGCCATGCCTAACATCCCAAAAAACTGGAAGTATAAAATCAATACTAAATCACCGGCCCATGAGAAATTACTAAAATGCTCAGAACCATAGATGAGCGGTAAAAAAAGGAAAATTCCTAATCCGCCACCAAGCCTGAAAACAGGGCCTAAGTAAAACATGACACCATGACTAATCGATGAACGGTTAGAATACAATTTAATCAGGTCGAGCCAGGGTTGATAAAAAGGGATTCCATATCTATGTGCTACGCGTGCTACAATTTTTCGCATGGTTGCACCCATTAACAATCCCCAATTCAGCACAATGAATAAACCTAATAATGTCCATAAAAGTTTGACTATAATATCGTTCATAGCTATGGTAATCTTAAATTAAAAAACAAGAAAAAATGTAATTACAATATAGGCAATAATGTAAAAGGCATAGGTTTGTCCATTGCCATTATATATCCTTTTAATCAGCCCGCCTAAATGTACTAATGCATCAGACATATTATTCCAGAATCTTGTAATATATGGCTCCACAATAAATCCTAAAGCTTTACTGTATCCGGCATACATATTGTGAGCAATATGTGTTGTTTCCGGAGTAAATGGCCTTTCGCCACTGTATACCATGTTAAATTGTTTTACTTTTTGTGCTTTGGCATTGGTGTAAAGTAACCATCCAAGAACAAATACAAACATTACACCGATGATTATCATTACCCAATATCCATTCCAGTATCCTAATCCTGTACTAGCCATTGTTCCATTCCAAGTAATTGCCCCATTTGGGAAATAGGCAATTAAATAATTTCCTAAAGGTTTTAAAATAATTTCCGGTCTTGCCGATATTATCATTATACCTATTAAAAGCAAGTATACAGGAATTAACAACCATGGAGATATTTCTTTTACATATCTATGTTCATCTTTAAGCTGGCCTAAAAAAATGGTATGTATTAATCTAAAAAGGTAAAGGAATGCAACTATTCCAGAAAACAATACAACAACTCCTTGAAAATAAAAACCTTCGCTAATAATTGTATTATAAAACAGCCATTTACCTGCAAAACCAACTAGGGGAGGTACTCCAGCCAAAGTTATAATCGCAATTAATACAGCAATAAAAGAAAATGGCATTTTTTTAATTAGCCCACCCATTTTGTACATTAGAGGAGTTCCTAATTTGAGAGCAATGCCTCCTATAATTAAAAATAAAACACCTTTATATAAAAAGTGAGTTACGGTATAAAATAATCCAGCTATCCAACCTAAATACGACATTGTGGCAAGACCAAAAATAATATATCCTAATTGTCCAATACTTGACCAAGCAAGCAATCGTTTTGCACTTTCCTGAAATGTTGCTGCCATATTTCCAATTAAAGCTGAAATGGCTCCAATCCAACCAAGAGCTAATAATATATTTTTAGCATAAGTTGCTTCAGAACCCATTCCGAATAACACTAAAATAATTCCAAACACACCGGCTTTAAGTAAAATTGCGGATGCCATAAAATGAATATCTGCAACAGCTTCTCCATGGGCTCCAGGTAACCATATATGCACTCCGAAAGAGGCTGTTTTTGTCATGAAACCTAATAAAATTAAAGAATATGCTAAAGTTGGAAGGACATTAATGCCAGTTAATGCAATTAATCCTAAATTTCCAGCACTAGTGAACGCTAATGCAAATCCAAACATTATAGCATAAGAACCTCCAATTGAAAACATCATATAGCTATAACCGTGGGGTTGTGATTTTTTACCTCTAATGAGTAAAAAATATGAGCCAATTGTCATTAATTCCCAACCATAAAGTATCTCAAACAGATTAGTAGCAGTAATAAGCATTGCCAAACCAGCAAACATAGCTAATGCCATTGGATAAAACCCCACTCGTTTACCCTTATAATAAAATCCAGAAAATAATGTTATAACTGCACCACCTAAAAATATTCCAAGGAAAATTTGTCTCAATAAATCACCTTCTACTGTAGGATAAATAAATATTATATATAAAATAACTCCAAATATTGAAATAATATTTTTCACCCATGCAGGTAAGAAATCAATTAAAGCTATAAAAATAATGAATAATAATGGGATATAATTGATAGCTTTTGCTGCATCTAGATATGTTCCAGCAATATACCCAAATATATAAATTGCAATTCCAAAAATTGCAGGAGGCAGAATCGAATGAAGCTTAATTTTGAAAGTTTTTAACCCCGTATTATCAGTTTTAAGGGACACACTAAACCATCTTATAAGATATATTGATTCAAACAAAGAACCAATTAAAATCAAAAACATCCATATATGTTGTCCTGATAGGGATAATTGCATAATTAATTCCCATTTTCCCATAAATGATGGGAATGGAGGAAACCCAATTAATGCAAAAATAAATGTACCAAACAATACCATTAAAAGTGGTTTTTTTCGAAGCACAGACCATCCTTTTAATTTTTTTTGTTTGATAATACCGGCTATCCAAAATAAACCTGCTTTTGCCAGGAAGTGGCTAATTAAAAGGGTGAACCCTATAAATAGATAATTATCCCCAAGATACGGTGATAATCCGATAACAAGCATAATTAATCCTAACTGCCCTACGGAAGAGTAGCCTAACAAGCGCTGGGCATTATCTTGCTGAATTCCTAAGAGGTTTGATCCAATAAACGTGATGATTCCAATGGTAGCAATTACATTAAACCATGGATCAGCAATGAAGGGAGTTATTTTATACAATACAAATAGCATTGCCGTGCCCATTGCGGCAGATAAAATGGCTCCAACTCCCGGGTGTGCACTTTCATAAACATCTAAAGCCCATCCATTGGCCGGGAATGGTTTTAATTCTAATACGATTGCTATTAAGGTAAGAAAAATAGCTACTGAACCACCCTTTAGAAGAAGCGGGTTAGAGCTAATAATGTCATTCATGAATAATGTGCCGTTGTAATAATAGATGGCAATAATTCCGATGAGCAATATCCCGCTTATTATTCCTGATGCAATCAGATACTTAAATCCCGAACTCATCGCATGCTCTTTTTTCTCTAATAAAATTAATCCAATAAGGGCAATGGTTGAGATTTCGAGAAAAACAAACAGGTTAAAAATATCGCGGGTCATGATGATTACGTTTAATCCCATAAACAGCAAAATAAAAACCATCATCATTTGCACCCCTTTATCCCGGAATTGTTCGTATAAATAGATTGCAGATAATACTCCAATTCCATTAATCAAACTCAGAAAAACCGCTTCGTGCAATCCCATTTGCAAGCTAATAGAAAATGGGGGTTGAAAACCTGCTGTAAAAATTTGAATCGCTTCTTGCTGATTGGCTAAAAAAGCATAAAGCCACTGGCCCGAAATAAATGCCATGAAAGCCATGGCCAAAAACATGAATGCATAAGGAATATTTCGATTGGCCTTTTTAAAAAATCCCAACGAAAAAGCTGTTCCTAATGCAATAGCAATAATATATAAAGGTCTTACCATTTTAAATCGTTATAATTATTGATTTCTAAAGATTTCTTTTTCTGATACATTTTTAAAACATAGGCAAGCATTAATGCTGTAATTCCCAGCCCGATGACAATAGCAGTAAGAACGAGTGCCTGTGGAACAGGGTCTACAATTTTTTCTGCTGCTTCGTTTGTTTTTACTGCCTGGTCGAGTATTGGAGCGGTGCGATTTTTAACATATCCGATACTTACCATTATAATATGTATCCCGGTATCGAATAAAGCAAACCCAATCACCATTTTTATCAGATTTTTTTGGGTAAGTAAGCCCCATATACCTATGAGTAAAAGGACTATTCCAGTAATTAATGTTACGGTTTCTATATTTAAGTTTTCCATTATGCTTCGTTCTGATTTTCCTGTAAATTAGTTATAATTGACGATAACTCGGCGCCAACTTTTAATCCTACAAAAATGTATATGATAGGGATTAAGCCAGCGCTAAAAATAGTTCCGAATTCACCGAGCGACAATATTTTATTGTCTAAAAACCCTGCAGCAAAAAGAATTCCTGCAACACCTAATAATACAAAGCTTAAACCCGAAATGGATTCAACAATAGAAATCAGCTTATGGCTAATCCGTCTTATTGGTTTTGCAAGTAATATTAATACAAGGCCTGATGCTATAATTGCTCCCCCTTGAAATCCACCACCGGGTGTAAGGTGCCCGTTGATAAAAACATAAATACCAAAAATAAAAATTACGGGAACTAAAACTTTGGATGCAGTATCCAAAATTTCACTTGTTGCTCTTAGCTTCCGGTCATCTGTTGTTGAGGTTTCAATTTTAAGCAAGAAGCTGACAATGGCAGCCGATAAGAACAAAATGGTAACTTCGCCCAAGGTGTCTAATCCACGATAAGTAACAATCACGGCAGTTACAAGGTTAGCAGCACCAACTTCTTCATGCCCCGAGCCGGCATAATGGCCGGCAAGCTCATTAAGTTCTGTATTCCCGGTAAAATCAGCAAAAAGATTGAAGAACAGAAATACAAAACCTACTAGCAAAACAAATATAAAAGTGTTCTTAACCATTTTGTTTCTTTATTTTATTGAGTACATAAAAGAAAATAATTGTAGAAAGACCACTCCCTATGGCGGCTTCGGTCATGGCAACATCGGGTGCGGCAAGTAGTAAATACAGAATAGAAGCAAATAAACTAACGGCTCCTGCTGCTATAATGCCTACTATTAGATTTTTATTGTGTATGGCAACAATGGCCATAATCAAAATTAAAATCCCGATGACAATTGTTATTAAAAGATTAATCATGGGTATCGTTTTTTATTTCGTCGTTAATCAAAAGTGTTTTTTTTTCCTGTTTATATTTATCGGTTATCGTTTTATCCGCCAGCGGAACACCAATAAAATGAGCTGCTCTTGCTAAAACATGGGACGAAACAGGATTGGTAATTAAGATAAATATCATTAATAAAATTAATTTGCCCCACCATTCGGGTGTAATTAACAATAATCCGATGAGAGAAAGAAAAGTTCCCAACGTAGATGCTTTAGTTCCTGCCTGAATGCGATTAAATATATCAGGCATACGCACTAAGCCCAAAGCCCCTAAAAAGATAAATATGGAGCCTGACAACACCAAAATTGCACCAATTATACCTATTGTACTATCCATAATTATAACCCCCCTTCCAGAAAACGTGAAACAATTATAATCCCCAGGAAGCTAAGTAATCCGTAAACTAATGCTACATCAATATATATTACCCGGGATGCAAAATTTGCAATGAGCGCTATAAGTGCAAGAGAGCTTACAGTCATTACATCAAAGGCCACCAACCTATCAGCAGCGGAAGGGCCTTTAATAAATCGGTAAAGTGTTAGCAAAATCGCTAACAACATGATGATTGCTGCTATAAATAGAATTTTATTAATCATATATTTTGACTAAATGTTTTTCAAATTTTTTAATAATGGTTTGTGTTGCTTTGTCAATATCGTCGCAACATACATCAATCCAGTGTATATATAAAGTATCGCCATCTATATCAACGGTAAGTGTTCCGGGGGTAAGCGTAATTGAATTAGCTAAAATCATACGCCCCATTTTTGATTTTAATACTGTTTTGGTTTTTACAATTCCCGGATTAATGGGTAATGAGGGAGTAAGTACCCGGCGGGCAACATCGAGGTTTGATTTGATTAATTCGATTAAAAATACAAAAAGATAAATTAAAGTGTACCCTACCGCTGTTGGCGTAAATTTAAGCTCATCGAAAATCCGTAAATTTGTTCCGAAAAAAAATGCAATAAATGCTGAAAGTATAAATCCTATAATAATAATTTTCCCGGAAAAGGAGTTGTTTACTAATACCCAAACAACCATTAAGATGAGAAATAATGCAAGGAAGTTTTTGATTTTCATATATTGTATATATTATTACAATTGTATATATTATTACATATATTTAAATATTTATACATTGTAAAACTACAATATAAATTCCTAATAATTATTCACAAATAAGCTTTTATAAAATATGTTTTTAATATAAATTTGATTGATGTATGTATTATAAAAATCTATTTATATATAGATATAAATCTATAAAAAAATAGATATATATTTGCAATCAAAAATAAATTGCATTTTTTTATTATTTTTAATTCCATGATGAAATCATTATTGATAACGGAATGCCTGGAATGCAAAAATAAATCTCTTTGTTTTAAACAGTTAGATGAAAAGGAGTTATTGCTGACCAATGAAAATAAAGTTCAGATTCGATTTAAAAAGGGGGAAATAATTTCCAAACAGGGTTCTTTTGTTACTCATATAATGTACATAAAAGAAGGTTTTGTTAAAGTTTATAAAGAAACTGATGTGGACAGTAATCTTATTTTAGATATTATTCCTGAAGGGAAACTAATAGGTTTAACTTCATTATTTAATCCGGATAATATTGCCCGTTTTTCTGTTGCAGCTTTATCCGATACAGTTGTATGTGCCATTGATCGTAATGTAATTGAAAAGTTAATTTATAAGAATCATAAATTTGCAAAATCGATTATCTCCTCATTAAACGCTGAAGCTTTGCAGTTTTATGATAAAATGGCAAGTTTAACCCAAAAACAAATGAACGGAAGGGTAGCTGATGCATTAATGTATTTATCAGAAAATATATTTAAATCCAAGGAATTTGAGATGATTCTATCACGGAAAGATTTGGCAGAATTTACAGGAATGTCAACCATGAGTGTAGTTCGTACGTTGAAAAATTTACGGAAAGAAGGAATTATTAAAGATGAAAAAGGGAAAATTGATATTAAAAATGTTGACTTATTAAAAAAAATTAGTCAAAGTGGTTGATAACAAAAGTAGTAGTTATCACGAAATCATTGAAGAATGAAAAATAGATTTATGAATACACATATATTAATAGATAAATTTATATTTGTAATCAAAAATATAAAATAATTAAGTATCTGATTTTTATTTAGATCATGCTATATGGACAACTAAGTTGTTAAAAAAATAACACAACAGGTAAACAAATAACTATTAGAATAGTTATTATTGATAAAAAAAGTAGCAGTATTAATATTTTAGTTAAATTTGTTTAACCTATTGATTAATATAACCTAACAATATAATATGTCGAAAGTTATAAAAATTAAAAAAGGTTTAGATATTAAACTTGTCGGAACGGCAGAAAAGATTTTAAAAAAAGCAGAACAAGCGGATACTTACGCAGTAAAACCGACAGATTTTCAGGGAATAAGGCCAAAGCTTTTGGTTAAAATCGGGGATAGAGTAAAAGCAGGGACTCCATTGTTTTTTGATAAGTTTCAGCCAGAGGTTCAATTCACATCACCAGTTAGTGGAGAAGTAATTGAAATTAATCGAGGAGAACGTAGGATAATTCTTGAAGTTGTGGTTAAGGCAGACCCTGAGATAGAATTTGAAAGCTTTGACGTTCCCGACACCAAAAGCCTTACCAGAGAAGAAATTATTGCTGTTCTACAGCAATCGGGTTTATGGCCTGCCATAAGGCAAAGGCCATATTCTATTATTGCACAGGCAAATGATATCCCGAAAGCTATTTTTATTTCTGCTTTTGATTCCGCTCCTTTAGCTCCCGATATGGATTATATCGCTAAAGAATATGGAAATGAATTTCAGCAGGGTATTGATATTTTATCTAAACTTACCGATGGTAAAATTCACCTTAGCTTAAATGCCGACTATCCTCCCGCAGATACTTATACCAAGGTGAAAGGAGTAGAATTTTATTATTTTAAAGGGCCACATCCTGCAGGAAATGTTGGTGTTCAAATCAATAAAATTGATCCGATTAATAAGGGAGAGGTAATGTGGTATACTTATCCACAGGAAATAATTATGATTGGGCGCTTATTTAACAAAGGAATTTATGATGCATCCAAGATTATTGCCCTCACTGGCTCAGAAGTTATTCATCCAAAATATTATAAAATTATAAGTGGTGCCTGTATTGCTAATTTGGTAAAAGACAATGTTACAGAAGATAAACCATTGCGTTACATTAGCGGGGATGTACTTACCGGATCAAAAATTTATAGCCAGGGATATGTAGGTTATTATGATAATATGATAACAGTAATACCTGAAGGAGATTATTATGAGATGTTTGGATGGGCTAAACCCGGATTTAATAAATTTAGCGTTTCCAGGGCTGTGCTTTCGTGGCTAATTCCCGGGCGTAAATTTAAATTGGATACCAATTTGCATGGTGGCCCAAGAGCTTATGTGATGACCGGGGAGTATGAAAAAGTTTTTCCCATGGATATTTATCCTGTACAATTAATTAAAGCTATTATGATTGAAGATATTGATTTGATGGAAAAACTTGGGATTTACGAAGTGGATGAAGAAGATTTTGCACTTTGCGAATATGTATGTACTTCCAAAACGGAAGTTCAATCGATTATTCGAGAAGGGCTTGACTTGATGCGAAAAGAAATGAGCTAATCATCGATTAAGGATAATGAAAGAAAGAAATATTTTAACATAAAAAATTTTTAATAGTGAATTCATTAAGAAAAATTGTTGATAAAATAAAACCTCAGTTTGAAAAGGGAGGGAAGTTTGAAAAATTACAATCAACTTTCGAAGCTTTCGAAACTTTTTTGTTTGTTCCAAATACAGTAACTACAAAAGGAGCTCACATAAGAGACGCCAATGATATGAAACGAACCATGATTATGGTTGTGCTGGCGTTAGTTCCATCCCTTCTTTTTGGCATGTGGAATATTGGATTGCAACATATTAATGCCACAGGACAGGAGGGAGGAACCATTTTAGAACTGTTTTGGATTGGATTTAAGGCAGTATTTCCGATTATTGTTGTTTCTTATGTTACAGGGTTAGCCATAGAATTTGCATTTGCTCAAATTCGCGGCCATGAGGTAAACGAAGGATTCTTGGTTTCCGGAATGCTTATTCCGCTTGTATTGCCCGTTGATATTCCTTTATGGATGGTTGCTGTAGCTACAGCTTTTGCAGTAGTTATTGGCAAAGAGGTTTTTGGTGGTACCGGAATGAATATTTTAAATCCGGCACTTACAGCCAGAGCTTTTCTTTTCTTTGCCTATCCTTCATATATGTCGGGTAATGCTGTTTGGACACACGGAATGTCAGCAGGAGAAGGAATTATTGATTCATACACAGGAGCTACTCCCTTGGCCGAAGCTGCTGCCGGAAATATTAATAATTTACCAAGTGTAGCCGAAATGTTTTTTGGAACCATTCCCGGATCAATTGGAGAAACTTCTACACTTGCTGTATTAATTGGCGCAGCCTTGTTACTTTTTACCGGTATTGGAAGTGCACGGATTATGTTTTCCACTTTTATCGGTGGATTAGTTATGGGGCTTTTGCTTAATATTTTTGCCGTAAATCCATTTATGGAAATACCGGCCTGGGAACACCTACTGCTTGGCGGATTTGCTTTTGGTGCCGTATTTATGGCCACCGATCCGGTTTCTGCAGCACAAACTCCTAAAGGAAAAATTATTTATGGATTTTTAATCGGGTTCCTGGCAATTCTGATTAGAGTTATTAATCCGGCTTATCCCGAAGGAGTAATGTTGGCTATTTTGTTAATGAACGTATTTGCTCCATTAATTGATTATTACGTATTACAAGCCAATATGAAAAAAAGAATGAAAAGAGCTAAAGTAAGTGCATAATAAAACATTAAATAAACTATGAAGTCATTCAGTAACACCTATATTTTTGTTTTTTCTACCATTATGGTTGTTGTGGTTGCAGCAATACTTTCTATCGCGGCAATGACTCTTCAGCCTTTTCAAAAGAAAAATGTAGAAATCAATAAAAAAGAAAATATTCTTACCTCCATAAATATTGAAAGTACAGCAGCAAATGCTGTTGAACTTTACGATAAATATATTGTCGAAAGCTATGTTGTAGGCCATAAAGGGAAAGTGAAAGAAGGGGTGGATGTATTTGAGGTAGATATGAAAAAAGAGATGGCAAAACCGTTAGAAGAAAGGAACTTACCTGTATTTATTAGTTTGAATGATAAGGAAGAAAAGCAATATATTCTTCCTGTTTATGGTAAAGGATTGTGGGGTCCGGTTTGGGGTTATGTTTCTTTAAAAAGTAATTTGTCTACCATTTATGGTGCCAATTTTAGTCATCAGGGAGAAACACCGGGACTGGGAGCGGAGATAGCCACAGAAGATTTCCAAAATCAATTTATTGGGAAAGAAATTTTTGACGATAAAGGCGAGTTTGTTTCTGTGAGAGTAAAAAAAGGAGGAACTGCCAAGCCGGATTCTAAATATGAAGTAGATGGAATATCTGGAGGAACCATTACTAGTGAGGGTGTTGATGAAATGTTAAACGATTGCTTAAAAAGCTATATTCCCTATTTCGAAAATATTAAAAATCAATAAACAATGAATAAAGAAAAAGAACCTTTATTTTCAGCTAAAAATTTAAAATTACTACGCGAACCTTTAAACGATAGTAATCCGATTACAGTTCAGGTTCTGGGTATTTGCTCGGCACTTGCAATAACCGTAAAACTTAAACCGGCCATTGTTATGGCACTTTCGGTTGTATTTGTAATGGCTGTAGCAAATGTTGTTATTTCGTTATTGCGAAAATCTATTCCACCCAGAATCCGCATCATTGTTCAACTGGTTGTTATTGCTTCGTTAGTTATTTTGGTTGATCAGGTACTAAAAGCGTTTTTATTTGAAATAAGCAAACAACTATCTGTTTTTGTGGGGCTGATTATTACCAATTGTATTATCATGGGCCGTTTGGAAGCTTTTGCATTAGCCAACAAACCCTGGCCCTCCTTTTTGGATGGTTTAGGGAATGCTGCCGGTTATGGCATTATCCTTATTATTGTTGCTTTTTTTAGAGAATTTTTAGGTTCAGGAACGATTTTGGATTACCAGGTTATCCCTCAGGGGGTTTATAATTTTGGCTATGAAAATAATGGATTAATGATACTTCCACCTATGGCGCTGATTGTTGTAGGAATAATTATTTGGGTACAGCGTTCCAAAAATAGAAAACTAATTGAATCAAACTAAGAATCTGAAATGATATAAACATGGAAAATTTAATTAACATATTTGTCAAGTCAGTATTTATCGATAACATGATATTCGCATACTTTTTGGGTATGTGTTCCTATCTAGCTGTATCGAAAACGGTAAAAACATCCACAGGTTTAGGGATTGCCGTAATTTTTGTATTAGGATTTACGGTTCCAATTGATTATTTAATTCATAATTATTTATTAAAAGAAGGGGCTCTTGCCTGGTTAAGTCCCAGGTTTGCTGATGTAGACCTAAGCTTCTTAAGTTTTATTATTTTTATTGCCGTAATTGCTTCCATGGTTCAGTTGGTAGAAATGATTATCGAGAAATTTTCACCGACGTTATATAACTCACTAGGAATATTTTTACCATTGATTGCGGTTAACTGTGCAATACTTGGTGGTTCTTTATTTATGCAGGAGCGAGATTATAATAGCATTGCTGAGGCAACTGCCTTTGGACTTGGTTCCGGGGTTGGTTGGTTTCTTGCCATTGTTGGGATTGCTGCTATTCGAGAAAAAATACGATATTCGAATGTCCCTGCTCCATTAAAAGGACTTGGCATAACTTTTATCATTACCGGATTAATGGGCATTGCCTTTATGGGATTTATGGGTATAAAATTATAAACGAATTTTTTTTAAAAAGATTAATATACCAAAAGCCGTGGATTATTTATCATACAATAAAACAAATGAATCGGCTCATTAAAAAATATTAAGAATGATATTACTAACATCACAAACAACGGTTATATTACTTAGTATAGCAGTATTTTTAACCATTATTCTTGCATTGGTTTTAATTCTTCTATTGGCAAGAAAAAAACTTACCCCTCAGGGAAAAGTAAAACTAACAATTAACGATGAAAAAGAGATTGAAGTTGACCCCGGAAATACAATTTTAGCTACACTTTCGAATAATGATGTTTATCTTCCATCAGCTTGTGGTGGAGGAGGAACTTGCGGAATGTGTAAATGTCAGGTGTTAGAAGGAGGTGGTAGTATTCTTCCTACCGAAACCGGATTTTTTTCTCGTAAAGAACAACAAAACTATTGGCGGTTGGGTTGTCAGGTGAAAATCAGGAACGACATGAAGATTAAAGTTCCTGAAGAGGTTATGGGCATTAAAAAATGGGAATGCGAAGTTGTTTCCAACAGAAATGTGGCCACATTTATTAAAGAGTTTGTAGTTAAATTGCCCGAAGGCGAAAACCTTGACTTTAAACCGGGTGGATATGTACAGATAGATGTCCCAAAAATAGAAGTGGATTTTAAAGATATAGAAGTGGATGAACGTTTCCGTGAAGATTGGGATCAATTTAATATGTGGAATTTGAAGATGAAAAATCCGGAAGAAACATTCCGTGCTTATTCTATGGCCAATCATCCTGCCGAGGGAAATATTGTTAAGTTAAATATACGAATTGCAACACCACCATGGGATCGCTCAAAAGGAGCCTTTAAAAAGGTTAATCCTGGTATTTGCTCCTCTTATATCTTTTCCAGGAAACCGGGTGATAAGGTAACCTTATCTGGCCCTTACGGTGAATTTTTTATTAAAGATACGGATCGCGAGATGGTGTATATTGGTGGTGGTGCCGGTATGGCTCCTTTACGGTCACATATTTTCCATTTGTTCCATACTCTCAAAACCGATCGGAAAGTATCATATTGGTATGGTGCCCGATCCTTACGTGAAGTATTTTACGAAGATGAGTTCAGAGAAATTGAAAAACAATTTCCTAATTTTTCATTCCATCTTGCATTATCAGAACCAAAAGAAGAGGATAACTGGAATGGCTTAACCGGATTTATTCACCAGGTGGTTCATGATGAGTATTTGAGCAAACACGAAGAACCCGAAGAGATAGAATATTATTTGTGCGGTCCTCCGGTGATGAATGATGCAGTTCAGGATATGCTGTATAACTTAGGAGTACCCGATGAAATGGTCGACTTTGATGATTTTGGAGGATAAATTTGTTATTGAAAAATATATACCCGGCAGTTTTTTACTTCCGGGTTTATTTTTTTATTTCAAAAATTTCATGTCTATCCCAGTTTTTCCATCCATTAATAGCTATATCCCGAACCAGATCCCAATAAATATTGCTATCTAATCCGTAGATATAACTTAGCTTTTTGATTTCTGAAGCTATCTGTGTTTTATACTCATCTTTTAATGATATCGTAATTTTTTGTCCAAGATAATAGAAATCTGCTTGAGGAATTTTACTGATTTTCTGAACAGAAATCAAGCCATGTCCAAGTGTTGCTCCCGTGCTTACCTGTAATCCATCATTCAAACAACTAAAAGGAGGTTCCAGCCCGGCATAAGACACAATTTTGAGCTCATCCATACCGGCACCAAAATATTCTCTGGCCCGAACTCCCATTTTTGCACCTATTAATGTATAAACGCCAACATGCCGGTGTATTTCGCAGGTTAGAACACACGTTGCCCATTCATCTTTGCCCCACTTCTGAATAGTTTCTCTCATAATATTTTGAATATCTTCGATATAATCCGAGGCCCCTTCCGGAAAATGAGAAAAAGCCTGAGTACTCACCGTATTGCTCGAAAAAATCGAATCCATTACCGTATTTAATGACTCTATGTCAGTTTCTAGGTCTCGTTTTAGTATGTTTCCTTCTATTTTTTGAGTAAAAAAATCGGGGTTTAATAAATATAAAAATGCAGTTTCATCATATAAATTTTTAGAAAATATATTATTGGGTTGATTGATACTTCTTGAGATATCTTCGCTTAGAAGTGTTTCTGTTTCTTTGAGTTGTTTTATCCAATGATCATTATACTGCTTAAACATTTCGTTATGTATAGCCGTTAAAGGAAGGTTTAAGTTGAGAAAGGAATGATAAGCGGAGGAATCCAGACAATAGTTAAAATCTTTAGAAGGCATTTTATAATTTGTAGTCCATAATACTTCTTTAATTTTGTTTTTATGTTCAGGATATTTTGAAAAATAGGTAAAGATTGTATTTAAGCTTCCTAAGTTGATAAATA
>JAYEKP010000087.1:0-17635 GCA_034661075.1 Bacteroidota bacterium | reverse complement strand
GGGGATTCGTTTTTAATAATAGTAAAAATCTGTCCAAAATACCTGTAATTACGTTTGTGTTTTTTAATTTTAAAAATATTTAGGACAGCTATGTGAAAAAATAATTGTTCCGCGATTAGGCAAATATAGTAACGACAATAAGCTGGAACAAGAAGAAATAAGCAGGTTAACTCCTGTAGAAAAGAAAGGAATAAAAAAATCATTGTGGGTATTGGGAGGTTTTATCGCGCTGGCCCTTATAGGATTAATCCCTGAAAATGGTGTATTAAGAGGCAGTGACGGGTCGTTATTGAAATCACCCATATTAGAAGGGGTTGTGGCTTTACTGTTTCTGGTTGCAGGCTTAATGGGTGTGGTTTATGGTGTAGTTACTGGTAAATATAAAAACGATGCCGATGTAATGAAGGGTATGGCTGAATCGATGAAATCGATGGCAGCTTATATTGTTTTGGTATTTTTTGCCGCACAGTTTGTAGAGTATTTTAATGCGAGCAACCTGGGAATTATAATTGCCATTAAAGGTGCTCATGCCATTGAAAGCATGAATTTAGGTTTAATACCACTGGTAATTATGTTTGTTATTTTTTCGGGTTTAATTAATTTAGTCATGGGGAGTGCATCGGCAAAATGGGCACTATTAGCACCAATTTTTATTCCTTTATTTATGTTCCTGGGATATACACCTGAGCTAACACAGGTTGTTTATCGTATTGGAGATAGTGTTACTAATATGATTTCACCCATGATGAGTTTCTTTGCTTTAATTATTGTTTACTTTCAAAAATATGATGAGAAAGCAGGAATTGGAACCATTGTAGCTACCATGTTACCCTATTCGGTTATTTTCTTTATAGGATGGGTTGTTTTATTAATTGCCTGGTTACTTATTGGATTACCACTGGGTCCGGGTGCAGGAGTTCATTTATAATAAAAATATTATTACATTTTAATGGTATTGGCATTTTGCTGATACCTTTTTTTATTTTGTTTTGTTTTGTAATATGAGATTGTTTTACGATTTTTACTCGAAAATCAAAAATAATGTCCAAAAAGGAGAACCAACGTTTTACAAAACAAGAAGAAATTGCACATTCTATATCCCATGGTGTGGGTGCTGTTTTTGCTATCGTAGCATTAGTGCTTATGGCTGTTTCCTCGGCTAAACATGGAACGGCCTGGCATGTAGCTAGTTATGTTATTTATGGTTCGTTTTTGGTGATCCTTTATATCTCATCCACACTAAATCATTTATTACCACTAGGATCGAGGGCAAAAAATTTTTTTCACAATTTTGATCAGATAGCAATCTTCCTCTTTATTGCTGCCACATATACACCCATTGCTTTGGTTGTTCTTCGTAACGACTGGGGTTGGGTAATGTTTGGAATTGAATGGGGATTGGCTTTTACCGGAGTAATTATAAAAATTTTAATTCCTAACAAATTTGAAAAAGGGGTTAACCTATTTTATTTTATGTAATTTCATATGTTATCATGGGATGGTTATTATTTTTATTTATTATTCCGTTATATCATCATATGCATCCAATGGGGTTGGGTTTTATTTTGATAGGAGGTGGTTGTTATACTCTCGGAGTATTATTTTTTAAATTAGAAAAAATTAAATATAGTCATTTAGTTTGGCATTTACTGGTTATTACTGGAAGTGTTTGCCACTGGATAGCAATTTTCGGATATACCCTTAACCGGTAAACAAAATCCACATTTATGAGAAACATCTTCTTTTGCATTGTATTGATTAAATTATTGGTACTATCTTTTTGTGTATCATTGGCTCAGGAATCAAATAAAGATATTTTTTTATATAAAATTTATGTAGTAAAATATGATTGGCATACAGGTGTTATTTTTGAAAGAAAGGCTGCTGTAAATTTTTTTCCGGCCTTACAAGATGATTACAAGGACTTTAAATTTATAGAAATAGGGTGGGGAGATAAAGACTTTTATATGGCCGAAAAAGAAACTTTTTGGATAACATTTAAAGCAGGAATGTTTCCTACGAAATCGGCTTTACATGTTACAGCCCTAATGAATAATCCGGAAATACATTATCGAGGGTTAGAAATGGTAATTATTGACCTATGTGAAGATGATTTTAAAAATTTAATTCAATATTTCAATAAAAGTTTTGCCTTAGATAATACTAAAAATAATATTAAACTAAAAGATGGCTTAAAAGAAAACAGTTTGTTTTATCTGTCGAAAGAAAAATACCACATTTTTAAAACATGCAATGCGTGGATTGCCAGAGGACTCAAAAGAGCAGGTGTTCCGATTCATCCGTTTTTTGCATTAACCTCAAAAAATGTAATGAAACAACTAAAAAGGGTAGATGAGTATAAGCGTTATTAAATTAGCATTAAATAAACCATATAAGCTATATAAAATATAAAAAGCAATAGGCTTTCCCAGCGATCTAACTTCTTTTGCTTTCCGGTATACATGGATAAAAACAGGAATAAAGAACCTCCCATTAAAATAAAAAGATCATGATTAAATTTATCGTTATAAATAATGGGATGAACAATTGAGCTAAGCCCTAAAATCAATAATATATTGAAAATATTTGATCCAATAATATTACCAACAGCAATATCATTATTTTTTTTTACTGCAGCAACAATAGAAGTGGCTAACTCCGGTAATGATGTTCCAATAGAAACAATGGTAAGCCCTATCATTTTTTCACTAACTTGTAAAATCGTGGCTAATTTTATGGCATTATTTACTACTAGTTTCCCTCCTAGAATTAATCCTGATAAACCTAAAATAAAAAAAAGAATTATTTTTAACATTGGTAACTCTTTTTTTGGTAACTCAACTGTTGAACGATCATTTCTTAATTGCTTATATACATAATACAGAAACAAAAAGAAGAAAAACAATAAAATAAAACCATCTAAACGAGTAAGCATAGTGCTTTTAACACTCCAAAATAGTTGATCATTAATGATTACAAATAAAAGAATGGCTGTAAAAAATGAAAAAGGAATCTCTTTCCATGCAGTATTTGATTGAACGGATAGAGGAGTAATAATACCTGCTAATCCTAAGATAATAAATAAGTTAAAATTATTACTTCCTAAAATATTTGCTAATACAATTTCGTGGTGCTTTTGTGCCGAAGCAAAAATATTTACCACCAACTCGGGTGCCGATGTACCAAAGGCTACAATGGTTAGTCCAATAGCTAATTGGGAAATGTTTAATTTATTAGCTATGGCCGATGCGCTATCAACAAATAAATCAGCTCCCTTTAAAACAAGAATTAAGCCTAAAATGATAAGTATAACAATTGTTATCACTATTTATTAATAAGGTATAAATGGTTAATCATAAATTTTGATAAAAATACTGTTAAGAAAAACAAAAATAACTAAAATCATCGCAATAAATAATTGCGGTTCTCTTAAAATGTATGTGATTGCAATGGTAAAAATTGTGGCTATAAAATTTAGAATGATAGCAATATTAAAAATACTACTAATTTTAACTTTTATAGAAGCTAAATTATATAATCCCATAAAAATGTATGAGAGTCCTGTTCCTAAATACCATAATGAATCAGCATTTATTGTGTGGTAAAAAAATGGAGTAAACAACGCATGAACCGCTCCAAGAATAACGAGGAGTAAAGATGTAATTTTATATGATTTTTCCATCATTACATTTATTACATTTACGTAACTAAAATGGTATAATATATGTATACAAAAATATATACAAAATAGCTCCAATGAAAAGACTTGTACTTTTAATTACTATTTTCTTTTTATTTACCACTTCATGCCGAAAAGCAAAGGAGGTAAAAGAATGGTTTCAAGACCCTCCGGTAAGCCCGGTTACACAAACCATAAAAACAGTAATTCCGGTAGGTTATGCAGCAGAAGTAGCAATTTTAACCTTAAAGGGATACGATGTTTCTAATACTAAATCGTCAAAATCGAAGAATTCAACCTTAATATATATCGATACAAGTGTCGATTATCCTTACAAATTTAAAGGAGACAATTATGGACAAATGATTGTTGCTGCTCTTCAAACCGGAGAAAATACAGCACTAATTTCTGTGTTTTTTACCGATATGGATATTGTTACCGGGAGCTTTAAGCTTTTAAATGTCATAGCTTTTCCGGTTATATTTACCCAAGAGAAAATTACTGCTGTATATGTGGCTATGGATATTAATTTGGGCTCGAATATGGATATTGGCATCGATTTAACAGAGGATGAGATAAACGAAAATCTTGAAAAATTGAATAATGAGCGTACGGAAATATATGAAATTGCCATATCCCAAAATGCCTGGATTGTTGATATTTATCATCAGGGAACGTATGAGAATTTATTGGATGATGAATTTAAGATTTTTGGTGGGCAGCAAGCGGTTGCTGTTGAAAATTACGAAACAGAATCTTCCGTTGGGGCATTGCAGATGGCTATGATTGATACGGATTTTTTTCTGTTAACTGCCTTAAAAATCCAACCCATGGGCATGCTTTCTTACAGGATGTAGAAGTTTCTTCATCATCCAATGATAATGATATTGTTGTTGGACATGTGCTTTATGAGTTTCATCCAAATTGTGATGGAGAAATATTAGTAAATGCCGCTACAGGAAATTTTGTTTTTGCAATTGGTGATGAGTTGGATTTGGGATTAAATTAAAAGAGCCTGCCCCAATGCTAAAAAATAATCAATTGAGATCATCTTTTAATACTTTTAGAACAGGCTCTTTCCCGAAATAAATAGTTCCTATTCGGTGATAATCTTTACTTCTAAAGTAAAATCATCATAAATCATGTTATCTCCCAGGTTGTCGAAAAATTTTCCGGAACCATACCGAACATTATATTTTGTTCGGTCTACAGTTATTTTGGCTTTGTAGCCATTTACCAGTTGCTCTGCTTTAAACGAAATAGGATGCGTAATTCCTTTAATCGTTAAATCGGCTTTAATTTCTGTAAATCCATTTTTAAAAGGGGTTGATTCTTTAATTTTTAATGTTGCAACAGGATATTTATCCACACTGAAAAAATCATCCGATTTTAAATGACCAATTAACTGAGCATTAGTTTTTTCATTTTCAATATCCTGATTATTTATACTTTCCATGTCAATTTTAAAAACACCTGATTGAATTTGATCGTTTTTAACTGAAAGAGAGGCATCTTTTAACTGAATATACCCCCAATGTTCGCCGGTTACTTTTTTCCCTGTCCATTTAAGTTCTGATAAATCAGTATTTACCGATATCTCTTGTGCAAAAGCGAAAATGCTTATGAGCATTGTCCCTATAAGTATTCCTAATTTTTTCATCGTACTTGTTTTTTTCGTTCGTTTAACATTTGTTTATTAACACATAAACACTTTGATAAACAAAAATGTTCAAACAATCTTTAACAAAACTCTTTATCAAATACTTTTGGAAAGAATGGGATCGTTTAAAATCTGTGAGGAGCCCTTATAAAAAAACAGGGCACTTACAGTCATAAAGGTATGGCTAATATCAAAATGATTGAACCATGGGCCAATTCCCTACTGGTTCATAAAAAATAATGCTCCTATAGCAGAAAATCCAACGGCAATAAGGAAAAGTTTGCTTTCTTTTGCCTTGGTTTTTGTATATACAAAGAGATTAAAGCTGGCAACAATTACTAATAATCCATAAGCCGAATGGATTTCAACAAAAAAGAAATTAAGGGTAAGAAAGGTAAGCATTACAAATGTTGTAAGTTCAATAATATTCAGCCAGGCAAAAAATGTTCCTATCCCTTTTTTTTATAAAGGCCTGGCATATTCAATCGCGGCTCTTTCTACAAGCATAATAGAAAACATGCTGGTAAGCCATCCGGGCAATTTCCATGGATTGGCCACTGTTTTCAATAAATCTTTTCTGAAAATATTGCTTATAAAATTTACCATATTTTTGGGTAAATGCCATTCTGTATCAAAAAGATACAAAAAAACCATGGCCTACAATGCCACCTATGGCTGTGGCAATACCCATACTTAAAAAATAATAGCGCAAATACAAATGAACTTTATTTCGAATGGGAATTTTATTTAATTTGTAAAATGCATAAAAGCAAACGAATGAAACAAACAAATCGGTAAGCGTAGTTACCGGCTCATCAATTCGAATATTTTGTATAAAAATCGAAGGTTGTTCAAACTGCATCATATCAAAATCTAAGATAGTATAGTATTTTTACATATTCAATTTTTATGCTAAAAAAACAGTTAATTCATTATATTTGCTATTCATTAAAAAAGGTAATGTTTTGAAAAAATATTTTATCATTCTATTGCTGTTGTTTGTATTTGCTTCAACTTTTGCTCAGCATAAAGATTTTAAACCTGTTGCTCAATATGGAATAAAACAGGGAATTAATTATTCAAGTGTCTTTTTTTCTCCTGGAATCAGGCAAGGAATAAAACTTGGGTACACGGGAGGATTTGTATTTAAATACAGCAATGAAAAAAATTTAGCCCTACAAATAGAGGTTAATTTTTCGCAAAAAGGGTGGTTAGAAGATTTAGATACTCTTCCTAATTCTTATCAAAGAAATCTCAATTACATTGAGCTCCCTTTTTTAACTCATATTTATTTCGGAAAGGGAAATGTGAAATTTTATGTCAATATTGGCCCTTCGGTTGGGTATTTAATCAAGGATCAAATTAAAGCAGAAATTAATAACGAACTATACACCAGAGAATATTATAATCTTGAAATTGATAACAGATTTGATTTTAATGTCCTTGGCGGATTGGGTTTGATTATTGACACTCAGCTTGGTTCGTTTCAAACCGGATTTCGGTATGCCATGACCTTAACCGATATTTTTAAATATACTTCTGATAGTTTTTTTGAGAATTCTCAAAATCAGGTTATTGGTTTTTCTTTGGTATATTATTTTCTAGATAATCGATAATTTTTTTTTGAGTGTTTCACATTGTGTTTTTTTAAGTTCTTTATTAGTCATTCTTAAACTACTTTAACATTTTTTAACACAAAAAACATTTAACATTGCGCTATTAAACAGAAAACAGAAGTATAATTATTTATTTTTTAAAAAAGTATTTTTGTGTATCTTTTCAAAAATTAAGAAACTATGAATGACACTGTTGATGTAAAAGAGTTAAATGAGCGTATAGAGAAGGAAAGCTCTTTTGTTGATATGATTAAAATGGAAATGGGGAAGGTGATAATTGGCCAAAAACATCTTGTCGATTCCCTGTTAATTGGGCTACTTTCCGATGGCCATATTTTGCTTGAGGGTGTACCGGGGTTGGCTAAAACATTAGCCATAAGAACCCTGTCGAGTATTGTGGATGCTGATTATAGCCGAATACAATTTACTCCGGACTTATTGCCAGCCGACCTGATTGGTACCATGATTTACAGCCAGAAGAAAGAAGAATTCCAGGTAAAAAAAGGGCCTATTTTTACCAATTTTGTTTTGGCCGATGAGATTAACCGTTCGCCGGCGAAAGTTCAAAGTGCATTGTTAGAAGCTATGCAGGAACGACAAGTTACCATTGGTGATGAAACACATATTTTACCCAAACCATTTTTAGTAATGGCCACACAAAACCCAATTGAGCAGGAAGGTACTTATCCATTGCCCGAAGCTCAAGTTGACCGGTTTATGCTTAAAGTGGTGGTGGATTATCCTAAATTGGAAGAAGAAAAATTAATTGTACGTGAAAATATTGCCAAAGAGTTTCCTGTAGCTAAAGCCATTTTAAAACCACAAAATATAATTGATGCCCGAAATGTGGTTAAAGATGTATACATCGACGAAAAAATTGAACAATATCTTTTGGATATCGTTTTTGCAACCCGATACCCGGATAAATATAATCTGGATAAATTTTCTGCTTTAATAAGCTACGGTGCTTCACCTCGTGCAAGTATTTATTTAGCTATGGCATCCAAAGCTTATGCATTTATTAAGCGAAGAGGTTATGTTATTCCTGAAGATGTTCGTGCCGTTTGCCACGATGTATTAAGACACCGTATTGGTTTAACCTATGAGGCCGAAGCAGAAAATATTACTTCCGGAGATATCATTACAGAAATACTTAATACCGTTGAAGTTCCTTAATTCATTATATATCATTTCCTATGAAAAAGATAATTGTACTTCTGTTTATTGTTATTTCGAGTGGATGTGTTCTTGGACAAAATTATGTGGGTGCTCATAAGTTAACCATTAAAAAAGAGATGAAAGAAAATTACCGCGACTTCTATTTTTCAAAAGAGGTGTTAGGTAAAAGTAGTTTCGTTAAATATGAAGATATGGATGGCTATCGCACATTGTTATTTGTGCTAAATGATGATGGGTATTGTAAATATCAAATTTTAATGTGCGATTATGGTTTATTAAGGCCAACCATTGACTCATTAAATAAAACTTTTGAGTATCAGAAAGATTTAACGTGGTACGATTATATTACAGGAAAAGATAATTATCTTATCAAGTTAAAAAAGGAAGAGTGGTATTTTTCTGTTGTCACAAGGAAGCTCGAAAAAGATTAATTTTTTATTAAAATTAATGGTTGTGGAAGTTTCAGATTTAATTAAAAAAGTACGTAAAATAGAAATAAAAACCCGGGGGCTATCGAAGAATATTTTTGCCGGGGAGTATCATAGTGCTTTTAAAGGCCGTGGAATGACTTTTAGCGAAGTGCGTGAGTATCAGTATGGTGATGATATTCGCAATATCGATTGGAATGTTACAGCTCGTTTTAATCATCCATTTATTAAGATTTACGAAGAAGAGCGTGAGTTAACCGTCATGCTGCTTGTAGATGTTAGTAATTCGAGGGTTTTTGGTACCCAAAGCCAATTAAAAAAGAATTTGATTACCGAAATAGCAGCAGTACTCTCTTTTTCAGCTATTCAGAATAACGATAAAATAGGAGTGATTTTATTTAGCGACAGGGTAGAAAAATTTATTCCACCCAAAAAAGGCCGTACCCATATTTTGCGTATTATTCGCGAACTCATAGAATATACTCCTGAACATAAAGAGACTAATATCTCCGAAGCATTACGATATTTAACCAATGCCATAAAAAAACGTAGCACAGCATTTATCATTTCCGACTTTATGGATGAAAATAACCAAACCGGAATGCCACGTTTTGATGAAGCTATACGAATTGCTAACAGGAAACACGATGTGATTGGATTAAAAATCTATGATGAACGAGAAAAGGTTTTACCTCCGGTAGGTTTAATTCGTATGCGTGATGCGGAAACAGGAGAATACGCATGGGTTGATACATCCAGCCCAAAACTCCGAAATCAATATGCCAATTGGTATAAAACCATGGATAGTAATGTGAATACTATATTAATGAAAGCAGGGGTCGATTATGTATCGATAGCAACAGGGCAGGATTATGTGAAACCTTTAATCAATTTATTTAAAAAACGATAAAAGTCGTATCAAAGTTTATGAAGAAAATGTGGTTAAAATATACACTTTCATGGATTATCGCTGGATTTGTATTCGTTAATGTTTCCGCCCAACAAGTGCAGGTTAAGGCTAAGCTCGATACAAACGAAGCACTTATTGGCGACCAGATAGGATTAGAATTATCTGTATTTCAATCTGACAACGATACGGTATCACTCCCAATATTCGAGAATAAACTTACTGATAATATTGAGGTTATTCAACAGTTTGCTCCGGATACGTTAAAACAGAACAACGGGACATTAGAAATTAAACAAAAAGTGCTTATTACCGCTTTTGATTCCGGACAATATGTTATTCCTCATATCCCTTTTTTATATGGTAACGATACGTTAAAATCAAACGCATTGTTATTTAAAGTAAACACAGTGCCTGTGGATACGACAAAAACCATAAAAGATATCAAAGGGCCCTATGAAGCACCCATTAGTTTAGCAGAAATTCTACCCTGGGCATTAGGAGGATTAGGCGTAATAATATTAATATTTTTACTGATTTATATTATCCGTAAAATTATTCGTAAAGAACCTATTCTGCGAAAAGTTAAGCCTTTGGAACCGGCACATATTATTGCTTATCGCGATTTGGAAAAATTAAAAGAGCAGAAACTTTGGCAAAAAGAAAAGATAAAAGAATATTATACTGAATTAACCGATATTTTAAGAAAATATTTATGGAACAGATATGCTATAAGAACCTTAGAGCGTACATCGGATGAGATTCTTCAATCACTTAAAAATTCACCGTTTTATGACGAACAACCATATCTCTTATTAAAAGATATTTTCTATTTGTCAGACCTGGTGAAGTTTGCCAAACTTAAGCCATTGCCTGATGAGCATCAAAAATGTTACGAGGATGCTCTCCGGTTTGTGGATAAAACCAAATTGGAAATTATTGAAGATGATCAAGAAGATAGTGAAGAAACTATGAATATGGCTGATAAGCCAAAACCAATGGAACAAAAAGTGAAACAGGAATAAAAATTTTAGGGTAATAATTATGAAATCTCCATGTGAAAAGCATTAACACAAACGCCGATGATTATCGGCAATGATTATTCGTTGGAATAACCTTTGTAAAATAAATGGAGGTTCCATTTGATCATTAAAAATAAAAGATAAACAGATGAATAATATAACATTTGCAAATCCAAATTTACTCTACTTACTGTTGCTTATTATTCCCATTATTATTTGGTATATATTTAAGCACCAGAATATGAATGCAAGTATTCAGGTTTCTACATTAAAAGGAATTGGGGATAAGCATGTTACTTATAAACATATTTTGCGTCATGCATTGTTTGCCTTTAGAGTAATTGCTCTTACTTTATTAATTATAGCCATAGCCAGGCCGCAATCTACGTTAAGTTGGAAAAATGAAAAAACCGAAGGGATAGATATTGTTTTGGCTCTGGATATTTCCAGTAGTATGTTAGCCAGGGATTTTGAACCCGATCGCCTTGAAGCTTCCAAAGATTTAGCTATTCAGTTTATCAACGGACGAAGGAATGACCGAATGGGATTAGTGGTTTTTAGTGGCGAAAGTTTTACGCAGTGCCCGTTAACAACAGATCATAATGTGTTGATTAATCTTTTTCGCGACATTGAAAGTGGCATTATTGAAGATGGTACGGCCATTGGGATGGGCCTTGCAACAGCCGTTAACCGGTTAAAAGATAGCAAGAGCCCCAGTAAGGTGATTATTTTATTAACCGATGGAGTAAATAATGCTGGTACTATTGCACCCGTTACAGCCGCCGAGCTGGCACAAACTTTTGGAATAAAAGTTTATACTATTGGAGTTGGGAGTATGGGACAAGCTCCTTATCCGGTTAATACACCTTATGGAGTTCAATTGAGAAATATGCCCGTTGAAATTGATGAAGATTTGCTGGAAGATATCGCACAATTAACCGGAGGTAAATATTTTAGAGCAACAAACAATGCTAAACTTAAGCAGATATACGAAGAAATTGATCAGATGGAGAAGATTGAAATTGAAGTAAAAGAATATAGCCAGAAAAAAGAAGAGTTTTTAGTTTTTGTGTTGATTGCTGCCACTTTATTATTGATAGAGGTGTTTTTGCGTCATACTTTATTACGGCAAATTCCTTAAAAGGAAGTTATAAGAATAAATAAAAATAAGCATTAAAGATATGTTTAGATTTGGGAATTCGGAATATTTGTATTTGTTACTTTTAATACCTGTTTTGGTGTTACTTTTTGGTGTAGCTCAATATTATAAAAAACGAGCTATCCATAAGTTTGGCGATATAAGTGTGTTGGAGCAACTTATGCCTTTTGTGTCTAAAAGCAGGCCGGTATTAAAATTTATATTTTTTACCATAGCTTTTATAGCCATCGTTTTGGCTTTGGCAGATCCTCAATTTGGTTCTAAGCTGGAAAAAGTTAAACGTAAAGGTGCTGAAATAATTATTGCTTTAGATGTTTCAAACAGTATGCTTGCCGAAGATATTCAGCCCAACAGGCTGGAGCGGGCAAAACAATCTATCTCCAAGCTAATAGGCCGATTGGAAAACGATCGAATAGGGTTGATTGTTTTTGCCGGGGATGCTTATATTCAGGTGCCCATAACTTCTGATTTCTCGGCAGCAAAAATGTTTTTGTCTTCCATCAATACCAATATTGTTTCCAAACAAGGGACATCTATTGGAGCAGCTATTGATTTAGCCATGAATTCTTTTACCCCTGAGACAGAAATGGATAAAGCCATTATCATTATTACAGATGGTGAAAATCACGAAGACAATCCTGTACAAGCAGCCGAATTAGCTGCAAAAAAAGGAATTAAAGTCCATACCATAGGAATGGGAAGCCAGCGTGGAGCTCCAATTCCTGTGAATAAATCGTATGGCCAAACAAACTTTTTGAAAGATAATGACGGAAATGTAGTTATTAGTAAACTAGATCAGAAGACACTACAACAAACAGCTTTAGCTGGTGAAGGGATGTTTATAATGGCTTCCAATACCCAGGCAGGATTAAATAAATTATTCGACGAGATTAATAAAATGGAAAAAGAAGAGATTGAAGAGGTGGTTTATACCGAATTTGAACATCGGTTTCAATATTTGGTAGGGATTGCATTATTTTTTCTTTTGCTAGATAGTATTATTCCCGAAAGAAAAAGCAAATGGCCCGATAGTTTTAACTTGTTTAAAATAAACCAGTAACTATGAAACGGAGAAACTCAATTTTGTTACTTATATTGGCCTTGTTGGCACTGAATACTTTTGCCCAACAGGAAAGAAAATATATCCGTAAAGGAAATAAAGAATTTGAAAAAGGAAATTTTGATGATTCAGAAATTTTTTATCGTAAGGCGATAGATAAAAAAGATGATTCGTATAACGCTTCTTTTAATATTGGGGATGCATTATATAAACAAGAAAAATACGATGATGCCATCCATCAATTTAGCGATTTATCCAATCAGGAGTTGGCCAAAGAGGATAAAGCAAAGATTTATCATAATTTGGGAAACTCATTGCTTAATAACAAGAAAATAAAAGAGAGCATTGAAGCCTATAAACATGCTTTACGAAATAATCCTTCGGATATGGAAACAAAATATAACCTGGCTTATGCTCAAAAATTATTAGCACAACAACAAAACCAGGATCAAAATCAGGATCAGAATAAAGATAAGAACAAAGATCAAAACAAGAATAAAAATCAGGATCAGAAGAAGAATGACGATCCGCAAGATAAAGATCAACAACAGCAAGATCAAAAGGATCAACAACAAGATAAAGATCAGCAACAAAATCAGCAGCAACCTGACATTTCAAAGCAAAATGCTGAACGAATTTTGCAGGCTTTAGCCAATGATGAAAAAAAGACACAACAAAAAGTGAAAGAGCAAAAAGCTAAAGCTGCGAAGGTAAAAGTAGTAAAAGATTGGTAACACGTTTAAAAACAGAATAGATGAAACGGTGGTTTGTGATTATATTATTATTGATGGGAAAATGTTCTGTTGCCCAGGATGTTTCAATAACCGCTTCAGCACCTGGAGTTGTTGAAATGGGACAACGCTTTAGATTAACTTATACCGTTAATACTCAAGCGGATCAGTTTTTGCCCCCGGATATTAAAGATTTTAGTGTTTTGGCAGGACCAAGTACGTCTACATCAAGTAATGTAAGTATTATTAACGGAAAAGTAACCCAGTCGTTTGAACTAAAATATACTTATATTATAGAACCGGTAAAAGAGGGTACGTTCGAAATACAACCCGCTGGTGTTGTGGTGGATGGAAAAAAATATGTATCAAAACCAATAAAAATAGAAGTGGTTAAGGGTGGACAGGCAAGAAACCAGGGAGGTACCTTAACAACTACTGCCCGCCAACAGCAGCATGACCCAAACACTAACCAAATAAAAAAATCGGATCTTTATGTCAGCATTATTGTTAATAAACAAAAAATTTATCGCGAAGAACATTTGGTAGCTACGATAAAGCTATATTCTCGTTTAAATATTACCCGGCTTGAAAATGCCAAATTACCTTCATTTGAAGGTTTTCTGACCCAGGAGCTTGAAACACCTCCACTAACCAGTTTAAATCGTGAACAAATTGATAATCAAGTTTACTTAACCGGTGTACTAAAAAAATATATTTTATTCCCACAAAAAATTGGAACATTAACCATTGAACCTTTTGAGCTGGATGTGTATTATCAAAAGCCTTCGGACAGAAGATCGCGCAGTATTTTTGACGACTTTTTTGGTGCCTACGAGAATGCCCGGCAGAAAGTGGTTAGTAATGCGGTAACCATTCAGGTTGAACCCTTGCCCAAAAACAGGCCCTATAATTTTTCCGGTGCAGTTGGGAATTTTAATTTAACAGCTAATATTAATAAAGATCAGGTTAATTCTAACGAAGCTGTTACCCTTAATGTGAAAATATCCGGTAACGGAAATTTAAAATATATTAATCCGTTTGATATTGATTTTCCGGCCGACTTTGATGTTTACGATCCCAAAGTTATGGAGAATATTAAATATTCTGAGAATGGAGCCTATGGAAATAAGACATTCGAATATTTAATGATTCCTCGTAGGGCAGGACAATATACCATCCCTAAATTTTCTTTTGCTTATTTTGATACAAAATCAAATCAATATAAACAACTTACTGCAGGCCCTTTTACTATTCAGGTTGGGAAATCAACTACTGATACCTCATTGGGGGTTGCTACAGCTTATAATAAGGAAGATGTTCAATACCTGGGTAAAGATATTCGTTTTATCCATACAAAAGATACCCGTTTATACCAAAAGAATAAGTTTCTATTGGGTTCACGATGGTTTTATATCAGTTATTTAAGTGCAATTGGTATTTTCTTTTTGGTTTTATTTTTACGAAGAAAGAGAATTAAAGAAAATGCTGATATTAAACGTGCCAGAAATAAAAAAGCGAATAAATATGCACGCAAACGACTTAAAAATGCAGCCCGATTAATGAAACAAAATCAACGTGCGGTATTTTATGAAGAGTTGGTTAAAGCATTGTGGGGCTATATTAGCGATAAACTAGGAATTCCGGTTGCTCATTTATCCAAAGATACTGTACGCGAAGAATTAGTATCTAAGAATATTGATCCTAATTCTATTGATGGTTTATTGAGTATTATTGACCGTTGCGAATATGCACGTTATGCACCTGTTACAGAAGAAACAAAAATGGATACTCTTTACAACGATGCAATTCAGGTAATAAGTAAATTACAACAAAAACTTAAATAGGGTGGAGAAATTGTTATGAGAAAAATTAGCGTTATATTCATTTTGTTACTATTAACTTTTGTGTCGGCTCATGCAGAAAATCAGCACAATGAATGGTTAGATTCCGCAAACCAGGCGTATGCCAATGGTGACTATGCCCAGGCTATTAATCAATATGAAATGATTTTAGAACATGGATACGAGTCGGCTGCATTATATTATAATTTAGGGAATGCATATTACAAACAAAATATTATTGATCAAGCGATATTAAATTACGAACGGGCGTTGCTTTTAAAACCCCATGACGAAGATATTAAATATAATCTCGAAATGGCGAACAGGCTTACCGTGGATAGAATTGAAAAACTTCCTGAATTTTTTCTGGATGTTTGGATTAGAAATTGTATCAATTGGTTTTCTTCCAATCATTGGGCAATAATTAGTATAAGTGCATTTGTATTGGCACTGATTCTTATTTCCATTTATTTATATACCCGAAAATACGGAGTAAAAAAATTTTTTTTCTGGTTAGGGCTAATTTTTATCCTCATTGCCATTTTTGCATTGATTTCTGCATCCCAGCAAAAAAAGAAAATAACCGTTAAAGATACTGCTATTGTGATGTCTCCTTCAGTTACGGTTAAAAGCTCCCCGGATATTAGTGGAACCGATTTGTTTGTCATACACGAAGGAACGAAGGTTTGGTTACAGGATAAGGTTGGGGATTGGAAAGAAATAAAATTAAGCGATGGGAGTAAAGGATGGCTTAAAGCTGAAGATATTGAAGAGATTTAAATTGGTAATTGGTAATTGGTAATTTGATATTCGTTTTTTTTGAATTGGACATACCTACGAATAACTATAGAAGCAATAAACCCTTTTCCTATTTTGCCATGTAATACTCCAAAGAATCATTCAATATTATTTTTTTATATTGGAAAGGGTTTTGAAATTTTTTTTATCTTATCCTGCCGAAAGCCTTATGCATAGGATTACATATTGGAGATGCATGATTTGAACCCTAAGGATGAATTTTAAAATTGTAAAATAATTCTTATTTTTATAATAATAAAAACCACCTTTCTGACGCTTATCCCTCCACATTATAAAGGGATATGCGTTATAAGCGAATTGGTATAAACAAGTTAGGCTCCATAAAGTTCTGTAACAATAAGTGAAAAAATATTATTATGACAAATGAAAAATACTAAGATGATTTAGAAAAGGAGGAAATAAAGTCGCCCCTTAGTTCAGAAGTTAAATTCTGGGAAGAGAAACAAAGAGAGTTAATTTCTAGTACCGTAGATTATAATTTAGGTTCGATAAAAGACTTGAATGTCGACTTATCTCCTCATTACCAAAGACGTAATAGGTGGGATATTGAACGTCAATCTTTGCTGATTGAGTCATTTCTAATGAATGTCCCTGTTCCTCCCGTATTTTTGAATGAAGATGAATATGGAAAATATTCAGTGATTGATGGTAAACAAAGGATTACTACTATTAAGATGTTTCTTAATAACAAATTAACGTTAACTGGATTAACGGTATTTGCTGAATTGAATGGCAAAAAATATAAAGATTTCCCATTACCACTTCAAAATGTCATTATAATAAGGCCAAATTTGAGAGCGGTAATAATTCTTAGGCAATCAGATAAAGATATAAAACATGAAGTTTTCCAAAGATTAAATACAGGAGGGATGGCACTGAATCCTCAAGAAATTCGCAATAATGCTTTTCCAGGAAAACTAAATGATTTAATGATGGAACTTTCTCAACATGAATTATTTCATGATGTTTTAGGCATTAAAAACAAAGAAAAAAGTAGAATATACAAAGAAATGCGTGATGTTGAATTTGTATTAAAGTATTTTGCCTTAAAAAAGAATATGGATAACTATAATGGTAATATGAAGCTCTTTCTTGATGATTTTATGGATTATAATAGGAACCCATCTGATATAAAAATTAAAGAATATAAAAAATCTTTTATTGATGCTGTAAATAAAGTAAATACAACTTTTGGAATATATGCCTTTAGAAGATGGCAACCAGAAAAAAGCGCATGGCGCCGACAAGTTCTTGCTGCATTATTTGACTCTGAGATGCTAGCTTTAGAAAAGTTTAGTTATAAGGAATTAGAAGATAATCGAGAATTAATTGTGCAAGAATTTCAAAAACTATTTGAAGATGGAACTCAATTTAGATATGCTATAGACTCCGCAACAAATAATCCAGGACCGTCAGACTGTCTAAAAACCTCCTTATTAACAATTTTACTAAACTTATTAACAATCAGGTATTTATCTCTTAAATAATTTTGTAATTTACTTGTTTATCAGTAATTTAGGGTAAACAAACCGTA
>JAYEKP010000086.1:0-17721 GCA_034661075.1 Bacteroidota bacterium | reverse complement strand
GCAAAGAGTGTTAAATTTGTTTTTATAGCCAATTTATATTTTAGTTGGTTAGTACTACAAAAATAAGGGCTCTTTAAACAAGAGCTCTAAATTGGCTATCTTTTTTTATTATTTAGGACAGATGTGTTATTTTAATAAATATCGTTCATTAAATATCCAAATCATCTGAGGAACTGCCAATATTACTTAAATCCTGAGTGCTTACATGTGTATAAATTTCAGTGGTTTTAGAACTTTTGTGTCCCAGCAATTCCTGGATATACCTTAAATCTGTACCACTTTCCAGTAAATGCGTAGCATAACTGTGACGCAATGCATGTATTCCCACTTCTTTCTTTATACCCGATTTCTTTAGCGCCCGCTTAAAAACTTTATAAGCTGTTTCACCGGGATAGCTTTTTCCCGGCTGGGTCTCAAACAAATATTTCTTTGGCTGGTAAGCCTTAAAATATGAGCGTAACGATTCAATTAGTTTATCCGATAACGGAACAATCCGGTGTTTAGCACCTTTACCCATTCGGATATGTAAAACTTTTCGTTCCGAATCAACATCATGAATCCTCAAATGGCAAACTTCATCTCTTCGTAACCCACATCCGTAAGTTAATAAAAGCAGTGTTCGGTGTTTCTGATTGGAAAGGCTACGGATAATTTTTGCTACCTCTTTTTTCGAGAATACCTCGGGTAACTTTCTCGATTTCTTGGTTCGTTCAATCTCATCAAAATCTATTACGGTATGAGCAACCGTGCGTAAGAATAATTTTAAAGCACTTAAAAATTGATTTTGGGCATTAAATGATTTCTTTTTAAGCACCATAATCTCATAATTGTAATTTTGGATATCATCATTATCAATTTCGTAAATGGATTTGTTCGCAAAAAATCGCAAAAACTTTTCAATGTGTAGTGTGTACGATTTTATGGTGCTTTCCTTATACCTTAAACTTTTAAGGTAAATATAAAATGATCTTAAAGCTTCTTTAACATGTTGAGGAATAGGAGAGGACACTGTTTGATGTTTGTTTTTAAACCGCTTTTTTTTACTACTTTGGCAATGTGTTTAAATTTTTGGGTAAGATTTTCAATGCAATCCTGGGTATTCGGAATATGCCAGCAGTTCATGGTCCGGCTCCATCGAACATCATCTAATTCTCTTAATCGTTGAATAATATCCTCGTTATACCCGAAAAGAACCTTTATCCTGGGTTGCCCTTTGTGCAGCGTTTTTTCTGTAAAAATGGTATACATGATTTGGGTTTTATTGATTGATGATTTTTTTCATACTTCCACCCCGTCAGTCCCATGTAATGCAGACTAATTAATTACCGAAAAAATTGATATTACTGTCTGTAAAGTAAAAATATTACATGATCTAAGTTAATAAAAATTCTAATCAGATAAAAATTGGAGGTAGCACAAATGGATGTTTTTCCCATGTTTCTGATGAAAACATTATTTTTGTATTATATAATTCCCGAAATTTATAGGGTGCGTTTAGTTTACTTCTTTTTCATTTAACAGATTAATAGTATGACACGCCACCACACCGGCCGTTTCGGTTCTTAACCGACTGTTCCCCAAACTTATTTCCGTAAAATTATTTTGCCGCGCTTCATCAATCTCTTCCCGGCTAAAATCTCCTTCCGGCCCAATTAAAATCAATACATCCCGGCCAACGGTATATCTGCTTTTTAAAAATGATTTTTCATGATCCTCGCAATGGGCAATAAACTTTTCTCCTGCAAAAGGGTTTTTTATAAAATCTGTATACTTAATTAGGTCATTTAGTTGGGGTTTATACGCCTTAATCGATTGTTTCATAGCCGAAACTAAAATTTTTTCCAACCGCTCGGGTTTAATCACTTTTCGTTCCGAATGTTCACAAACAATGGGCGTAATCTCATCGATCCCAATTTCCGTAGCTTTTTCTAAAAACCATTCCAACCGGTCGTTATTTTTGGTAGGAGCAATGGCAATATGCAGGCGATGATTTCTTTTTTCGTAGTCCTTTTTCGTTTCAACAATTTCAACCGTACATTTTTTAGGATCCGGCTCCATAATTTTTGCCGTAAAAAAGCCACCTTTCCCGTCAATCAGCTGCACCATATCGTTCGTGCTTAGCCGTAAAACTTTAATACAGTGCTTCGATTCCTGCTCATTTAGCGTATAAATTGTATCGTTCAAATCGGGTGTATAAAATAAATGCATGTATATTTGTGTTCAATGATTTGTACAAATTTAAACATTGAAAATTAATTTGTGGATGAAAAAAATAGGTTTATTATCCGATACCCATGGTTTTTTAAATGATAAAATTATGGATTTTTTCGATACATGCGATGAAATATGGCATGCCGGCGATATAGGAAACCTGGCTGTGGCCGATAAATTAAACAGTATAAAACCGTTAAAAGCAGTATATGGCAATATAGACGGGCAGGAGGTAAGAGTTGTTTATCCCAAAATTCAATCCTTTCGGTGCGAACAAGTACATGTTTTAATGATTCATATTGGAGGGTATCCCAAGAAATATGAAAAAGATGTACGAACCATTATTCAGAATACCAATGTTGATTTATTTATTTCGGGCCATTCGCACATTCTGAAAGTAATGTATGATCATGAAAATGAGTTGTTACATATCAATCCCGGGGCGGCCGGAAAATTTGGAATGCATAAATATCAAACCGCCGTTCGTTTTATTATCGATGGCAAAAATATTAAAGAGTTAGAAGTTTTCGAAAAGAAACGATAACGTAAAAGTTAAGACATAAGATACAAGTAAAAAGAAACAAGTAAAAAGATACAAGTATCAAGTATCAGGATATTAGAGCACAATATTATCCATAACCAAATAACCAAATAACCAAATTACCAATTCACTAATTCCTTCGCGTCTTAGCGCCTTTGCGGTAAAAAAAGATACAAGTATCAAGTATCAAGATATTAGAGCACCATTTTATCAATAAACCAATAAACGAATAACCAAATAAACGAATAAACAAATTACTAATTCATTCCTCCCTTTATGGCTTAGCGGTAAAAAAAATTATTGCTTAATATTTTTTAATATCGGATGATAATCCCCTTTAAGCCCCACAGGCGTTGCATTCCGAATCTGAAAAACCGTTTCGATGGATTTTTTGGTCTCTTCCAGTCCAAACCCTTTGCCTTCTAATATTTGCCGGTATGTTTGGGTATGTAAATCTGTAAAACCGCCACTAAATTCAATCTCCTCGTTTTCAACCGTTATGGAACGGTAGGTACGTTGTCCTTTTTGTTTAATATCTTTGGATAAATCATCATAATCAACACTTAAAAACCAGCGAACATTGGCTTTTTCCAGCTTTAAATAACCGGCTGCTTTACGGTCTTTCGATAAATGGACAATATTTTCTTTTACATCACCAAAAATCCAGGTAAGCATATCGTAAAAATGAACCCCGATATTTGTAGCAACACCACCCGATTTTTCCAAATCTCCTTTCCAGGAGATAAAATACCAGTTCCCGCGCGAAGTGATATACGTTAAGTCAACATCAAACACCTTATCTTTAGGTGCCTGGTCAATTTTTTGTTTTAAGGCAATGATCGACGGATGGAGCCGAAGCTGTAAAATGTTGTTTACCTTTTTTCCGGTTTCCTTTTCTATCTCCTGCAAAGCATCAATATTCCAGGGATTCAAAACCACCGGTTTTTCACAAATGGCTTCCGCACCTTGCCGTAAGGCAAAACGGATATGCGAATCATGTAAATAGTTGGGAGTACAAATACTTACATAATCAATTTTTTTGCCTTTGCGTTTTAGTTTATCAATATGGCGGTCGAACCGTTCGTATTCGGTAAAAAAATCCGAATCCGGAAAATAACTGTCAATTTTTCCTACACAATCAAACTTATCTAGCGAAGCTACCAGGGTATTTTCTGTATCTTTTATCGCACGTAAGTGCCGCTCGGCAATGTATCCGGCAACACCAATGAGTGCAAATTTTTTGTTGTTTTTAACCATTCGAAATATATTTTTTTTATTTGTTGAGTTTATAAAAATCTTTGTACCACGCTATAAATTTTTTTACCCCCACACGAATATCGGTATTTGGCTTATAGTTAAAATCATTAATTAAACCCGAAACATCGGCCCATGTTTTTTCCACATCGCCGGGCTGTATGGGCATTAAATTTTTTTCAGCTTTAATCTCAAGCTCTTCTTCAATGGCTTCAATAAAATCCATCAACTTTACGGGTGCATTGTTCCCGATATTATAAATTTTATACGGAGCAACCGATTCGGAAGGCAATTCGTTGTTTGTTTTTGGCTTGGGTGGATTTTTCAAAACATTGATAATGCCATTTACGATATCATCAATATAGGTAAAATCGCGTTGCATGTTACCATGATTGTAAACATCAATAGGTTTTCCTTCTACAATGGCTTTGGTAAAAATAAATAGAGCCATATCGGGCCTTCCCCAAGGGCCGTAAACGGTGAAAAAACGTAATCCCGTAGTTGGAATTTGATATAAATAGCTGTATGTATGGGCCATAAGCTCATTGGCTTTTTTGCTGGCAGCATACAAACTGATGGGGTGATCCACATTATCATTGACCGAAAAAGGCATTTTGTCATTTAATCCGTAAACACTCGAGCTGCTGGCGTACACCAAATGTTTTATTTTGTTGTGGCGGCATGCTTCTATGATATTCGTAAATCCAATAATATTACTTTCAATGTAGGCATGAGGATTTTGTAAGCTATAGCGCACACCAGCCTGAGCCGCCAAATTTATAACTGCATCAAAATTTTCCTGCTCAAATAGCCGATAGATATTTTCTTTATCTTCAAGATTAAGCTGAATAAATTGATAGTGATTAGATTTTTGCGAAACCACTTTTTGATTGTACTTTATTTGTTCTTTCTTAATCCCTGCTTGGGTTAACCGCCCATATTTAAGGTTTACATCATAATAATCGTTTATATTATCTAAGCCAACAATGGTGTAACCATTTATTAATAAAGCATTCGTTAAATGAAAACCAATAAAACCAGCCGTTCCGGTTATTAATATCTTTTTCATGGATGTATTTCCTTTTTCTTCCTTTGTTTATTTTACTTTTCTCACCTGGCCGTTTTCCAATACATATTTCTCCTTGCTTTCCGGGCAATACGCAATTCCCTGGTTATCAAATTGTAAGCGATGGCCATACTCGCTCATCCAGCCAATTTGCCTGGAAGGATTTCCCACAACCAGCGCATAGGGTTTAACATCTTTAACCACCACAGCCCCTGCACCGATAAAGGCATATTCGCCAATATCATGCCCGCAAACAATAGTTGCATTGGCCCCAATGGAAGCGCCTTTTTTAACCCTGGTTTTTTCATATTGATCGCGTCGAATGATAGCACTTCTGGGATTGGTAATATTGGTAAAAACCATCGAAGGGCCTAAAAAAACTTCATCTTCGCAAATCACACCGGTATAAATAGAAACATTATTCTGCACTTTCACCTTATTCCCTAAAATAACTTCCGGCGATACCACTACATTTTGACCTATATTACAGTTTTCTCCAATAATACTGTTTTTCATGATATGCGAAAAATGCCAGATTTTGGTTCCTTCACCAATCCGGCATCCTTCGTTAATAACCGCTGTTTCGTGTGCAAAGTAGTCCATGGTTTTTAATTCAATTTTTATAATAAAAAATCTTGTATCGAAGATACAATAAAATCTTGTTCGTTGGTAGTAATTTCGGTGTGGATTGGAAGTGAAAGTACCGTTTTAGATAATTTTTCGGTTACCGGAAAGCTTTCCTGCCGGTTGTTGCTAAGATAAGCTTTCTGTTGGTGGAGTGGGACAGGGTAGTAAATCATCGTAGGAATACCCTTCTCTTTTAAAAATTCTTTAAGTTGGTTTCGATCTATAGATTCATCCAGCACAAGGGTATATTGATGATAAACATGCGTGGATTTCGACGAGCGGAGAGGCGTTTTTATTCCAGGTATGTTTGCCAGCTTTTCATCGTAATATTTTGCAGCTTTTTGCCTGGCGTTGGAGTAATCATCCAGATATTTCAGCTTTACATCCAAAATTGCTGCTTGCAGGGTATCGAGCCTGGAATTACAACCTATAATATCATGATGATATTTTATGGATTGTCCATGGTTGGCAATCATCCTACATTTTTCGGCTAATTCCTTATCTTGGACAAACAAAGCACCTCCGTCGCCATAGGCGCCCAAATTTTTGGATGGAAAAAAGGAAGTAGTTCCTATATGTCCAATGGTTCCGGCAAAAACTTTGTTGCCATCCGAGAAAGTGTATTTTGCACCAATAGCTTGTGCCGTATCTTCCACAACATAAAGTTGATGTTTTTTTGCAATTTGCATTAAAGGTTCCATATCGGCACATTGTCCATACAAATGTACGGGAACAATGGCTTTGGTTTTGCTGGTGATTTTATTTTCAATTTGTGAAATATCTATCGTAAAATAATCCGGGTCAACATCCACAAATACCGGGGTTAATTTAAGCAATGCAATTACTTCAGCTGTGGCAACATAGGTATGAACGGGTACAATTACTTCGTCACCAGGTTGCAGATTCAAAGCCATTAAGGCAATTTGCAAAGCATTAGTGCCATTGGCACAGGGAACCACATGTGTCCCTCCCAAATATTCCGATAAATGATTGGCAAATTCCTTTACTTTTGGCCCATTGATAAATGCAGTGGCATCAATTACTTTCTGGATTTCGCTATTAATCTCCTGTTTAATCTTTTTGTACTGACCTTTGAGGTCTACCATTCGGATGTTCATTATTTTGCTATTTATTTGTGTTTTCTAATGCCCATAATCTGGCAAAATAATATGATTAAAAAATATTACCCTATAACAAAAAAGCTCCAATTAAAAATCAGAGCCTTTCTGGTTTCGTATGCGTGTTACTTAGCATAGTTAATTGCCCGGGTTTCTCGAATAACTGTAATCTTGATTTGTCCGGGATAGGTCATTTCATTTTGAATTTTTTGTGATATTTCGTACGATAACTTTTCTGCATCCGTATCGCTTACTTTTTCGCTTCCTACAATTACGCGTAACTCTCTTCCGGCTTGTATAGCATAGGTTTTCATTACACCGGGATGGGCTAATGCTAATTCTTCCAGATCTTTTAATCGTTTAATATACGATTCAACCACTTCGCGTCGTGCGCCGGGCCGTGCTCCGGAAATGGCATCACAAACCTGTACAATAGGAGAGATGAGCGATGTCATTTCTATCTCGTCGTGGTGTGCACCAATAGCGTTGCATACTTCTGGTTTTTCTTTAAATCTCTCGGCAATTTTCATCCCTAAAATTGCATGAGGTAATTCCGGTTCATCGTCGGGTACTTTACCTATATCATGTAACAATCCGGCACGTTTGGCAAGTTTTGGGTTAAGGCCCAATTCCGAAGCCATAATAGCCGACAGATTAGCTACCTCACGCGAGTGTTGCAACAAATTTTGTCCGTACGATGAACGGTATTTCATTTTTCCGATTAATCGGATAATTTCGGGATGTAAGCCGTGAACACCCAGGTCAATGGCTGTGCGTTTACCTACTTCAATAATTTCATCTTCAATTTGTTTTTGGGTTTTTTGTACTACCTCTTCAATCCTTGCCGGATGAATTCTTCCATCTGTTACTAGTTGGTGCAGAGCCAATCGGGCAATCTCTCTTCGAACAGGATCAAAAGCGGAAAGAATAATGGCTTCGGGAGTATCATCTACAATAATTTCTACACCTGTAGCAGCTTCAAGGGCTCTGATGTTTCTTCCTTCGCGGCCAATAATACGTCCTTTAATCTCATCGCTATCAATATTGAAAACCGTAACCGAATTTTCAACGGCTGTTTCAGTAGCCACCCTTTGTACAGTTTGTACTACAATCCGTTTTGCTTCTTTATTGGCTGTCATTTTAGCTTCTTCCATAATCTCATTGATTTGAGACATGGCTTCGGTTTTGGCTTCGGCTTTTAACGATTCAGTCAGTTGCTCTTTGGCTTCTTCGGCCGAAAGGCCGGAAATAGCTTCCAGCTGTTCTACTTGTTGTTTATGTGTTTTGTCCAGCTCTTCGTTACGTTTTTCAACAAGATCCATTTGTACTTGTAAATTATCGCGAATAGCATCTAGCTCCTTTTTCATGCGCTGATTTTCTTCCATCTTTTGAGATAGCGCAATTTCTTTTTGTTTAAACTTGTTTTCGGCAGCAATTAGTTTGTTATTGCGTTCGTTAATTTCTTTTTCATGTTCACTTTTTAAGAGAAGAAATTTTTCCTTTGCCTGCAAAATTTTGTCTTTTCGTATTACTTCTGCCTCTGTTTCTGCTTCTTTAATAATTTTTGTGCTTTTATTGTGAAGTGCTTTATCCCAAATAAAATAAGAGATTACACCACCCACAATAAACCCACCACCAGCAGCAATTGTAGCTACAATTGGTAAAGAGACCACTCCTAATATGGTTGTAATTATTGTCATATGTATTAATTTTTTAAGTTTATAAAAAACCCGCATTAACTTCTCTAATTCTCTAAAAACCCCAGATTAACATGGGTGGAGCTGCTATTCGATGTCGGCCGTCCCCTGTTCCCGAAGGAATTCCGACGAATCGGAATGGGGCCTGCCCTTGACCAAATAAGCTTGGCTCCAATTAATTAAGTGTTGAGTTTCACAGACATTAAAGAAATAATGCGGGCTATAATATTATATGTAAAGAACGTTTAGTATTCTCTTTTTAAAAAATCGTCTAATTGGTTATCTAATTCCTGGATTTCTTCAAAAACAGACGATGTATCTGCGGTATTATCATTTTCTATTACCTGAATCACATATTGAAGAGCTGCCATCGCTAAAAAATCCTGAACATCTTTGTCTGAGTATCGCTGTTTATATTGCAATACTTTTTCATTGATCAGTTTAGCCGCTTTTCGAATCTTCTCTTCATCACTGCGATCTATTTTTAGTGGATAATATCTGTCCGCTACATTTACCCTTATGGATAATTTTTCGTCCATTATAATTAATTTATTCTATTTATTCAAAAGAGCAATACATTTATCAATCTCCCGCACAATTCTGTTAATCTTTATTTTAGCATCATGCTTATCGCCTGTTGATGCCAAAATACTTTTTGCTAATTTTAATTTATTGTATTTGTTTTTTATAAATTCTAATTCAGATTCTTTATCTTTTAATGCTTTTTTTAGTTCGTTTTTTTCTTTTGATAATTCTGCATTTTCGGTTTTTAATCGCTCATAAAGATTGAAAACCTTTTCAATTTTATGTTTTAAATGATCTAATATTATACCTTGTTCAACTGCCATTTTTATTATTTAATAAGCTTTGCAAAAATAATACAGCTTAAACTATTTTAAAAATATTCAATCTTAAAATTTAAAATAAAACAAATTAAATTTTAGTTTTGTTGTGCTTAAAATCAAATATTTTAATCTGTAATCTGTATAAAATTATAGAAAATAATGCAATTTAAAAAGATAGCTGTACTTTTTTATTTCTTTGTTCTTAGTAATATAGTTTTCAGTCAGATAAGTTCTGAGAATATTCATTTTTGTTCTCCGGTGGAGATTCCCATTTTTTTATCTGGAAATTTTGGTGAATTACGTTCTTCTCATTTTCATGCAGGGATTGATGTAAAAACAAATGGTATTGAAGGGAAAAAAGTTTTTTCCATCGACGATGGATTTATTTCACGAATAAGAATTGCTGCCGGAGGGTATGGCAAATCATTATACATCGAGCATCCCAATGGATATACTTCCGTTTATGCCCATTTAAGCAGGTTTAATAACAAAGTAGATAAATTGGTTAAAAACTTACAATATCAACATCAGGAATTTGAAATCAATTATTTTCCCGACAGAAATCAACTAAAAGTAAAAAAGGGTGATTTAATAGGATTTTCAGGGAATACAGGGAGCTCTTCCGGCCCCCATTTGCATTTCGAAATAAGAGAAACAAAACGTCAAATACCTGTTAACCCTTTGTTTTTTGATTTTAACATTACCGATCAGATTCCACCGGTTTTTTATTCCCTTTCTATTTATCCATTGGGCGAATCGGGTTATGTTAATTATGCAGATAAAGCAATTAATTATGAGGTAGTTAAAAAAAATCATTTTTATTCGGTTAAAGATACTCAAAAGATTGTTGTGGCAGGGTTGGTTGGGTTTGGCATTGAAATTAACGATTACCTTAATAACTCCCACAATCCCTGTGGAATTTATTCGTTAAGTTTATTTGTGGATAGCTCGAAAATTTATTCGCATAAACTAGATAAAGTTTCTTTTGCCGAAACCGGATATATCAAAAGCCACATTGATTATGCCGAAAAGAAAAGATCGAAAAAAACGATTCAGAAAATGTTTATTGACCCTAACAATCAGTTGTCAATCTATCAATCGGTAATTGATCGGGGAATATACAATTTTAATGATGAAAGAAAACATAATATAAGTATTATTGCCACAGATGTTTATGGAAATACATCGAAGTTGGTATTTGAGGTTATTGGAAATGGAATACTGCCACGCCCTGATTTAAGAAAAGCGGCTAATGAAAATATAATGCATTGGGAGAAAGAAAATATTTTTGAAAACAACGATATAAAAGTTGTGATCCCCGCGAATGCGCTTTACGATACCCTGAATTTTAAATATCAATCCGGTGAAACACCCAGGCATGCATTTTCCAAATTACATCATATTCATAATGAATATACACCTTTGCATAAAAACATAAATATTTCCCTTCGAATTGAAAATCTCCCTGAGACCCTTTCAGAAAAAGCTTTTGTTGCACAAATTGAAAAGAATGGTAACGGAAAAAAGGAGAAAATTATTTTTTGTGGTGGTGAAATAGATGAAGATTTTATTACAACTCAAACCCGCTCGTTTGGAAAGTATACCGTTCTTGTAGATACGATAGCTCCTGTAATTGAGCCGGTCAGTTACAACGGAACAACCATTCATCCTGATAGTCAGCTTAAATTTCTGATCACCGATGAGCTTTCTGGAATTCAATCATTCAATGGATTTATTGATAACGAATGGGCACTATTTGAATATGACGCTAAAAATGATTTGTTGTTTTATGCTATGGACAAAGAGAAATTAGAAAAAAATAAACAACACGAGCTGGAATTGTTTGTTATAGATAATAAAGGTAATATCGCAACTTATTATTCAACTTTTAACTGGTAATGTTATGATGATAAAAAGAAATTGGCAACGAACTATTTTTTTGATTTTAATAGGATTATTTTCTTGTTCACGAGTTTCTATAAATCCTGAAATAACGGAGCAGGATCTTTTAAAACATATCGATTTTTTAGCGAGTGATTCGCTAAAGGGACGATATCCCGGAACGGCTGAAGACAAAGTAGCTGCTGAATATATTGCAAGCGTTTTTGATCACTCCGGAATGGAACTCCTTTTTGATGATGGATTACAACCCTTCGAAGTGGTTTCGGAAATTAAGGCAGGAGAGAATAATCTATTGCGCTTTAAGCAGCAGGAATTTCGTTTACATGATGATTTTATTCCCATATCCTTTAGTGCTTCAGCCGAAATAGAAAAACAGGTTGTGCTTGTTGGTTATGGTTTGAAGATTGAGGACAAACAATTTCAAAGAAATGATTATGAGAAAATGGAGGTGCAAGATAAAATAGTTCTAATCCTTCGTGGTGTTCCTGATAATTTGCCTGAAAAATATTCGTCTTACACCGGATTACGTTCAAAAGCAATTACAGCCAAAGATTTGGGAGCAGCAGGTGTGATGTTTATATCTGGCCCACAATTTGACGAAGAGGATGAATTGTTGATTTCTGATAAACCAGAAGGAAAACTTTCTCTTCCGATTATTCAAATAAAAAGAAACGTTGCTAACGAACTATTGTCGGATAAAAAATTAACCGTTGCAAAACTGGAAAAATCGCTTAACGAAACAAAATCTTTTCATTCCTTCCCTTTAGAACAAAATGTATATCTAAAAACCGATATTCAGGCAAAAAGAAAACATACCTATAATGTTGTTGCTCAATTGAACACAAAAAATAAAAATCGCTATATTGTTATTGGTGCTCATTATGATCACCTGGGATTTGGCGGGCCAGGAACAGGGTCCAGAAACCCAGACACAAACGCTATTCATTATGGTGCTGACGATAATGCTTCAGGAGTTGCTGCCTTGATAGAGATTGCGCAAAAACTTGCTTCACAAAAAGATCGTTTGAATACCAATTTTCTTTTTGTGGCTTTTGGAGCCGAAGAAATGGGTTTATTGGGATCTAAGCATTTTGTACAACATTTACCCGTTGTAGACTCTTTAATTACGGCTATGATTAATATAGATATGGTGGGACGGTTAAAAGAAGATCAAAGCCTGCAAGTTGGTGGTATAGGTACTTCTGTTGAAGCCGATTCATTACTTAACATATTAAATAAAAATTATAATTTTAAGTTAGGATTGTCACAGGAAGGATATGGCCCTTCAGATCACTCTTCTTTTTATAGTAAAAATATTCCGGTGTTCTTTTATTCTACAGGTGCACATATCGATTATCATACACCCAATGATACTGTTGGGGCAATCAATTTCAACGGATTAGTGGATGTTACTCAATTTATTTATGATCTGGTTTTTAAATTATCTTCCGAAAATGTTTGTTTAACATTTCAGGAAGCAGGGCCAAAAATTCCTTCTGGAGATTATAATCGGCGGGAGCTAAAAGTTACATTAGGGATTATGCCCGATTTTTCGGGCGTAGAAAAACGTGGTTTGCGGGCTGACCTTGTGATTAAAGGAAAACCTGCAGATAAAGCCGGAATGAAATCGGGAGATGTAATTGTTGCCCTGGATGGTATGCCTGTGGGGGATATTTATGAGTATATGGAACGATTAAATAAATTGAAACCCGGACAAATTATTACGGTTGAAGTTATTCGGGGAGAACAAAAGAAAGTGCTTATTGTACAATTATAATGATTTGATAATGAAAAAAACAATTTTTTGGATACTTGCTATATTGATTACCTTAGCATCAGCTTATTTTCAACGAAAAACAGGGCCTACAAAACCAAAAGAATCTACAATAGCATTCGAAAAGAGTGTGCTGGAATTTCAACTTCCACGTACACATGTTTCAACCAAAGATTGTAGGATTATTATTCCGGTTGAAGATTCATTAGTTAAAGGCCAAGTTATATTTAAAAGATATCCTACCAATGATGACTGGAGTAGTATGGATTTAATGTATAAAAATCAAACATTAAATGGATATTTGCCTAAACAACCACCCGCAGGCAAGCTGAAATATTATATTCGTTTTTGGGATGGCCAATCCCCTGATAACCGCAAAAAAACAGAGGAAGTAATTATTAGATTCAAAGGAGAGGTTCCTTCCTGGGCTTTGATTCCACACGTACTTTTTATGTTTTTAGCCATGCTAATATCCAATTTGTCTGGATTATTTGCGTTGGGAAAAATAAAACAACAAGTTTTTTATGGAAGATTAACGTTAATGTTATTAATTGCCGGAGGATTGATATTTGGCCCTATCGTTCAATATTTTGCTTTTGGCCAGGCCTGGACAGGGATTCCTTTGGGATGGGATTTAACCGATAACAAAACCCTGATTGGTATTATATTTTGGATTGCTGCTGTTGTAGCAAACAGAAAAAAAGCAAATTACACATACACGTTGATTGCATCTATTGTGCTTTTACTAATTTATATTATTCCACATAGTTTGTTTGGCTCAGAATTGGATTATGAAAAAGGCGAAGTAGTTACCGGCATGATTCATGGCGTTATATTTAGAATATTTTGAAAATTTTATTTATTGGGGTCTTGTGTAATAAGTTATTGAAGATAAAGGTTTTAACTGATCGTGTTTATCATTTTTTTTATTGAAAATCATGAAATTAGATAAACAGATTTTATTTCTTTATAAAATTTTGTATTTTTAAATGACAAAAGCATTTCGTTTTTGTTATATATTATTATAAAATGATTTAGAAATTATTTAACAATTATTACCTAACCTTAAAAGTTAATATTATGAGCAATCAGGGATTTAGTTTTAAAAAATTTTTCGAAGATTCAAAAAAAGCTCTTTTATCTCCAAAAGAGTATTTTTCAACGATGGAAACCACAGGTGGAATAGGTGAACCTGTAGTAAAAGCCTTAATTTACGGAGCCATTGCAGGTATTTTTGCATTAATTTGGAGTTTACTTAATTTATCAGCCTCTTCAGGTTTATTTGGTGGCGCTGTTGGCTTTCTTGCCTTAATTGGGCCAATTATAGCAGCTGTTATTGGAGTATTTATTGGTGCTGTAATTGTATTAATTATTTCATCTATTGCGAAAGGCAATTCGGAATTTGAGCCTAGTATGCGTGTAGCTGCTGCTATAATGGTAATAATGCCAATTAGTGCTTTTTTTGGATTCTTAGGTGGTGTTCGAATTCTTAGTACTGTAATTAAGTTGGCAATTAACCTGTATGGATTATATTTATTATACCTGGCCGTTACGTTGGCATTGAAAGGTGAAGATAAACCTGCCAAAATTGTTTCCTATGTTTTAGGTGGCTTATTAATTTTATTCTTTATAATTGGATTGGGTACCCGAAGCGCAGTGAATAAGTTTTCGAAAACCTATGAAAAAGAAACAAATAAAGTATTAAAAGAGTATCAAAAAGCTGCCGAGGATGCTGCTAAAGAGTTTGAGGAAGCAGCTAAAGAGATGGAAGATGATGAATAAAATAAATAATAAATAACAATAAATAAAAAAGCAGGACAATCTGTCCTGCTTTTAATTTTTCTCTTTTGCACAAATTAGCTTACTCTTCAATAACTTCTTCAGCTTCTTCTTTAACTTCTTCTGCAACTTCTTCAGCTTCATCAGCTGCTTCTTCGGCAGTTTCTTCAACTTCTTCTTTTGCTTCTTCTAATTGTTCCGTTGCTTCTTCAACTTTTTCGTCAGCTTTTTCTTTTGAACCGCCGCATGAGTATAATGCAGTAAAACTAATTAGTGCAAAGGCTACCAGTAATAATTGTAATTTTTTCATTGTGTAATTTGATTTAATTATAGATTAGGATTCCCAACAAAAATATATAAATTATTACAAAATCAATAGCTTCAAGCAATTAAATTTTATTTTTTTTTATTTTTTAACAAACTAATACTTTAGCCTTATTTGCAGCCCTGCTTTAAACCATCTACCAGGCATAGTAGTATTTAAAATATCAAAATAATTGATATTCAATATATTGGTAGCTTCAACATAAATATTAACCCGTTTAAGGTTATACGTTAATTTTGCATCGAACAGCCAATAAGGATCAAACTCTTTTTCTTCGGTATATGCTGCTTGTTTTTTATCGTAATACATAAAGTTGCCAAACCTGTCCTGGTATTTTGCAATACAGTTCAGTATTAAAGTATTTGAAATTTGATGTGATGTATTAATAATCAAATTGTGTTTTAAATGATTTAATGAATATTTAGTTTCAAAATCTCCAGAATAAATATCCTGGTGTAAATAAGTGTATTTTATATCCATAAATTTTAAAAGGGTTAAAGGAATCATTTGATCCAAAAATATTCTTTGGTGGATGCCAAAACCGAATGTGGTTACTTCTGTTAAATTTTGCGTTTCCCATTTTTCAGTTGGAAGCGAATTTTTAGGTTGTACCCAGGCAATTAAATTTTCTGCATCGCGGTAAAAAATATGAGCATCTGATTTAATCCATTGATTTCGATATTTTATACCTGTTTCATAGCTCCAGGCTTCTTCAGGTTTTAAATCAGGATTTCCGATGTTACTCGGGCCGGCATAAAATAAATCGGTAAACGTAGGTAAGCGAAGCGATTTATTAACCGATGCATACCACCTTAAGTGTTTGGAAAAAGCCAAACTTAAATCCATACCGGGATAAATATTAAAGTCAAAATGGTTTTCTGAAACCCAGCTTGCCAGTAAACCTGCGTTAACAGAAAATATTGAATATGAAAAAGAATGTTCGAAGGCATAATTCGATAAGGTACGGCTGTAGTCCTTGGTGTAATAGCCTTCTTTATATCCAATAGCATTTAAGGTATCATTCATAGGCTCACCCAAAACATTGCTTAAAATATTTTCCGACCTGATTTCTGAACTCAATGAAGTGATTCCAATCTTTGTGCTCATGCGTGCATCTATTTTGGCTCCATATACATCGGTTAAATGGTAATTATGGCCAGCGTACCAGTCAGCTGGCTCATAACGGAATAATTCAAACCGATCCAGATGTCGTCGAAAATAAATAACAGGGATTAGTTTTAACTGATTGCCGGTTTCGAATTTAAGGCTTGCAAAAGTGGTTTTGGTTTGTTCGTATTGGTCGGGATAAACCGGCGTGTAAAAACTGTTTGCCCCGAACTTTTTATGGGTATATCCTGTTTGAAGGTCGATCCTTCCAAAGTTGGTATTGTAATTAAAATGATAAAACAGGTTATATTGGTCATAGTCGGTATTTCTTGTATAGCCATTGCTCATTGATTTTGAGAAAGACACAAACTGGCGTATATTTTTTATCCGATAAGCACTGGAAAGGTTCGAATTAAATAATCCAAAATCGCCAAAAGTAAGATTTGCTTTAGTATAGTTATGATCCGATTCGTTGGTAATAAAATTTATGGCTCCGCTAAAAGCATTTGGTCCAAAAACTCGCGATCCGGAGCCCTCTAGAATTTCAATACGTTCTACTGTATGAATATCGATGGGAAGGTTTAAACTGTGATGGCCGGTTTGTGGGTCGGAAATATTTACACCATTGAGTAGAATTAGATTTTGATCAAAAGAGCCGCCACGGATACTAATATCTGCCTGTATACCATTTGCTCCACGTTGCCTTAAATCGATACCTGAGTAGTTTTCCAACACATCGTTGATACTCGATACAGGCATTATGGCTATTTCTTTATCATCAACGGTAGTTACAATTCTCGACAGTTGTGAGTAAACTACCGGCGATTTTTGTGCACTAACTATAACTTCGTCAAGATCATGATTTTTTATGTTCGATGTGTCGGTTTGACTCAATACCTGAATGGGCAAAAGTACAATAGTATAAGCCAGGTTTAGCGTTGTAATTTTTACAACTTTATTTAAACTGGCAAAAACAGAATAGTTTTTTCTTTTCCATTCGCTAAAAATTAAATTCTTTTTTAATACGCTTTTTAATGTTTGAGATTTCATAAATTTAAGTTTTGAGATTAAAAGCACAAACATAGATAAATTGTAACCATGATCTTTTAAAAACAATAAAGCATAATTATGTTGCTAAACATACAAAATCTTAAATTGTTGATTAGAAACCCTATTTACCTTTAATTTTATTAATAATCCGTTTAGCTACACAAAGTATATAAAATCAACAAGGCTAATATTTAAAACTAATTTATTTATTTAATCTCGTGCATCACTTTTTTATAAAATTCGTAATTAAATAAAGAAGTTAAGAAATGTTCTTTGCATAAAAATTAATAAATTGTGAAGATTGTGCAGCGCAGTTCTTTTATTAACGTCTTTAAATCGGAATATGAATAAACAGGAAAATATATACAATAATATCCATCAGGATATTATTGACCGATGTAAGTTGGGAGAGCAACAAGCTCAGT
>JAYEKP010000085.1:0-17858 GCA_034661075.1 Bacteroidota bacterium | reverse complement strand
AAAACAGCCAGGAATATTTCTAAAAATACAACGATTATTATTCCTGAACACTTTATTCCTTCTTTCAAACCTTCGAAAAGATTTGTAAATAAGGTAAAAAATAATGTGAAACGTTAATTTAGTAGTTAATTTTAAATCATAGATTATGCCGAGCGGAAAGAAGAGAAAAAGACATAAGATGGCTACACATAAGCGCAAAAAACGCTTAAGAAAAAATCGTCATAAGAAAAGAAAATAGGATAATTTATTATCCATAAAACAAAATTTGAACCTATTGAAATTTTTGCTTCTTTAGGTTTAAGTTGTTTTATATAACAAAATTTACTGACTTAATCTGGAGAAGGAACTGTGAGTACTGAACTGGTAATTGATGTTACACCCTCTGAGATTGCAATAGCCTTATTAGAAAACAAACAGCTTGTTGAGTTAAACAAAGAAAAAAGGAATCTACAATTTGCTGTTGGCGATATTTATTTGGCCAAAGTAAAGCGTATTATGCCTGGGCTCAATGCTGCTTTTGTTGATGTTGGATACGATAAGGATGCTTTTTTGCATTATTTAGATCTTGGGCCACAATTTCGAACTTTACAAAAATTTGTTAAAAGTTCGCTTGCCAAAAAAGGCAAAGCCCCTTCTTTACCTAAATTAAGGATTGAAAAAGATATTGATAAAAACGGAAAAATTTCCGATGTATTAAAAACAGGGCAGTTAGTACTAGTCCAGATTGCAAAAGAGCCAATATCAACAAAAGGGCCACGATTAAGTTCTGAAATATCAATTGCGGGTAGAAACCTGGTCCTTATTCCTTTTTCTGATAAAGTTTCCGTATCGCAAAAAATTACCTCTCCCGACGAGAAAAAAAGATTAAAAAAACTTCTTGAAAGCATTAAACCCAAAAATTACGGTGTAATAGTTCGAACTGTTGCAGAAGGTAAAAAAGTGGCTGTTCTGGATGCAGAATTAAAAAGCCTGGTTAAAAAATGGGAACTGGCTTTTGACAAATTATCGCCAGGAAATGTACCTAAACTTGTGATTAGCGAGCTTAATCGTACATCTGCTATGTTAAGAGATGTGCTTAATGGTTCGTTTAATCATATTTATGTTAATGAAGATACTGTTTATAGAGAGCTAAAGGATTATATTAATACCATAGCGCCCGAAAAAGAAAAGATTGTTAAGCATTTCGATGGAAATTCCCCAATTTTTGATAATTATGGCGTTGATAAACAAATAAAGGCCCTTTTTGGAAAAACAGTATCGTTTAAAAATGGCGCATATCTAATTATAGAGCATACCGAAGCACTCCATGTTATTGATGTAAATAGTGGAAATCGTTCCAAGTTAGGCGAAGACCAGGAATCAAATGCGCTTGAAGTTAATTTGGCTGCTGCTGATGAAATTGCACGGCAGCTTCGGTTACGCGATATGGGAGGAATTATTGTTGTTGATTTTATCGACATGCATAATGCTGAAAATAAGCAGAAAGTATTTGATAAGATGAAAGATGCTATGGCCGTTGATCGGACAAAACATAATATCCTTCCACTTAGTAAATTTGGATTAATGCAAATTACCCGGCAAAGAGTACGTCCGGAGTTGAATATACAAACCATGGAAAAATGCCCTACTTGTAAAGGAAGTGGCGAAATTTCTCCAAGCATTTTATTTGTTGATGATATTGAAAATCATATAAGCTTCCTAATTAACGAAGCCAATTATAAAAAACTAACGCTAAAAGTTCATCCTTACATTTGCGGATATATTAAACATGGATTTGTTTCCAAACAATTAAAATGGTTTTTTAAATTTAAAAAACGAATCCGAGTTCAAGCAAACTCATCTTATCATTTCTTTGAATTTCATTTCTTCGATCAAAACGGCGAAATAATTAAAGAGTAGCCTTAAAACTTTTATCCATTAACATTGTTATTCTTTTTTAAACTTTTATATGTAGGTATTTACATATCAAAAGTTGTATTAAATTTTATAATTAATTCTTAATGATTAAATTTGCGACTTTAAAATCAAATCATCTGTTATGAAACGAATAGCTTTATTGGTAAGTGTTTTTTTAATTATTACATCAACTGTTTTTGCTCAACTGGTTGATCCTGTTAAATGGAGTTACGAAAGTAAAAATGTGAAAGGGGATACCACTGAAATAATTTTCGATGCTAAAATCGATATGAACTGGCATCTTTATTCACAATATTTTGGCGAGGGAGGCCCGGTTCGAACTACCTTTTATTTTGATGAAAGTGATAAGTTTGAAATTATTGGCAAACCATCCGAAAGTCCTGAACCAGAGGAGGTGATGGATGAGATTTTTAATATGAAAGTGAAGTATTTTAGCAATGCTGCTACTTTTGCCCAAAAAATAAAAGTTCTTACTGAAAACGATTTTACGATTACCGGCTCAATAGAGTATCAGGTATGCCAGGATGATAAATGTGTTTATTTTAATCCCGATTTTGCAGTAAATGTTAAAGGAGTAAAAACTGACACTGAAACTGACACTGAAACTGAAACAACTGCAGCTAAATCTGATAATGCTTTATCTCCACAAGTCGATCTGGAAGAAATTAGTAAACCTGAAAACAAGAATTCAATGTGGGGAATTTTCTTTCTTGCATTTGTTCTGGGTTTGGCAGGAGTGCTTACTCCATGTGTTTTTCCAATGATTCCTATGACAGTATCATTTTTTATGCAGGGACAATCTTCTAAATTTAATTCCATAGTTAAAGCCTTGATCTTTGGTATTTCTATTGTTGTATTGTATATGAGCGTGGGCCTAATCGTTTCGTTTACCAGTGCAGGTGCTGATTTAACAACTACTTTAAGCACACATTGGATACCAAATACTATTTTCTTTGCATTGTTTATTGCCTTTGCCGCTTCGTTTTTTGGAATGTTCGAAATTGTTTTACCTTCAGGATTGGCAAACAAAGCCGACCGACAGGTTGATAAAGGAGGATTTCTGGCTTCATTTTTTATGGCCTTTACTTTAGTTATTGTTTCATTTAGTTGTACAGGCCCTATTGTGGGGGCATTACTTGTAAAAGCTGCAGCTGGCGATATTTTGGAACCTTTAATCGGAATGTTTGGTTTTGGATTGGCTTTTGCCTTACCATTTACTTTATTTGCCATATTCCCACGGATGTTAAAAGGTATGCCTAAATCGGGGGGATGGATGAACTCGGTAAAAGTAGTACTTGGTTTTATTATTTTAGCGTTCTCGTTTAAATTTATAGCTAACATAGATCAGTCATATCATCTGAATTTACTTAGCCGTGATGTATATCTGGCTATTTGGATTGTGTTGTTTATTTTACTTGGTTTCTATTTATTGGGTAAACTTAAATTTTCGCACGATAGTGATATTCCTTTTGTTACTGTTCCTCGTTTAGTTTTAGCAATCATTTCTTTTAGTTTTGCTTTATATTTATTGCCAGGGATGTTTGGTGCGGAATTAAATGCTGTTTCATCATTATTGCCTCCAAAATCAGCCCAACAATTTGATATTACTGAAAGTAAAATACCAACAGGCATAACTGCAATGGATAATACTGATAGTGGAACATTGTGTGAAACGCCTAAGTATAGTGATATTTTACATTTACCACATGGGTTGCAAGGTTATTTTGATTATGAACAGGGGATGGAATGTGCTAAGAAATTAAATAAACCTGTTTTATTAGATTTTAAAGGCCATGCATGTTCTAATTGTAAAGAGATGGAAAATAAAGTGTGGTCTGACCCGGAGGTTTTAAAACGTTTACGAAATGATTATGTTATTATTGCATTGTATGTTGATGATCGGACCAAATTACCTGAAGATGAATGGGTAACTTCCGAATACGATGGTAAGATAAAGAAAACAATTGGTAAAAAGTATGCCGATTTTCAAATCACAAAATATAATATAAACAGCCAACCCTATTATGTTTTGGTTGATCACAGTGGAGAAAATTTAACGGAACCAAAAGGTTTTGATTTAAATGTGAACCGGTTTATTGAATTTCTTGATAACGGATTAAAGGAATTTAAAAAGAGAAATAAATAGGACAAAAACTGGGGCTTTCTGCCCCAGTTTTTTTATTATTTATTTACTTGCTAAGAACCATTGAAGTTTTTTGTTCCACAGAGTATACTGCAAAAAAACCAAGAGCCTCGTTGGAAATATTTCCGTAAAAATTTGCCGGGGGGCCGTCAAATGGGCCACCATCCCAATCTGTTTCGAGCATTACTTTATTCATATACTCATAATATGGTTTTGTAATCGAAAGCATTTCTAAAGTAATTATATCATTATTCTTTGCTTTAATAAATTGAACATTGACGCCATTAATGTAACTTCCGTTGATAAGAATGTCATCAGAAAAAAATATTTCGCGTAAAGTATCGGTAACTAAAGTATCATTTCTATATGCTTTCCATGCATAATAGTTAATTTCTTCTTCAGGCTCTTGTGCGAAGATTGAGATTGTAACATGATTGGAATCATTTTCAAACCTCTTGAATTTTATGGAATCAATAGGAGGACAAGAGTGCATATAATCTGACGCACTAAAGTGTTCGCCTTTAATATTAATATTTAAGGTATAAGTTATTCCGGGAACTCCACTCATTTCTTCCGTTTTATAAATTCCGGGTTGAGCCTCTGTTAAAGGGTAGGTGAAAATTCCGTCAGTAATCGAAACATCGGCACCTGTTATTGGTTCAGCCGGTTTATTTGAAAAATAATCGGCACTTTTCGATATTTTTACCTGATGGTTTTTATACTCACTGGTCAAATATCCTTCAATAACCACTCTTTCATAGGTACTATCCAATTCAATATCAACTTTTTCTGTGCAAGAAAAAATGCTAATTGAAACGATGAGTATAATTAAATAAGTTGTTTGTTTCATTATGATCCGGTTTATTATTAAAAATAAAAATTATAAGTGATAGAAGGTAATATGGGAAATAAATAGACCTTTTCAGCAATTGTAATATTTGGATCTTCATCGTCCTGAGAGAAAAATAGCATCCAGGTATTTTTTCGGTTGTATACATTATAAATGGATAGATTCAACTCGCTTCTTAATCCACGAGTTTTATCCACTCCAAACTTGTAAGTAACCGATAAGTCCAGGCGGTGATAATCAGGCAGCCGGTAATCGTTTCTATCCGAATAAATGGGAACAATCATGTTGCCATACTCATACCTGCCCACAGGAAATGTAACCGGATTCCCTGTGGAATAAACCCAATTAGCAGCTGCATTTAGTCTTTTAGAAAAATCGTAACTAGCTACAATGGCTATATTATGTGGTTTGTCGTAACTTGCGGGATAAACTTTTCCCTGGTTAATTTCAGGAATCTTTCGTTCTGCTTTTGATAATGTATAGCTTATCCAGCCTGTAAATTTTCCGGTTTGTTTGCGGATTAAGAATTCTAATCCGTACGACCAGGCATAGCCTGTTCTAAATTCATCTTCAATTTCAGGGTTTAGTAATAGTTGAGCATGGTCTCTAAAATCTATCTGGTTATCCATATTTTTATAATAAGCTTCGATAGATGTTTCCAAAGCATCTTCAAAAAAATTTCTGAAATATCCTACAGCAAACTGGTCCGCTATTTGAGGATTTATATTAGGGCTTGAAGGGATCCAAATGTCCAATGGTGAACCAGCTGTAGAGTTGGATGCCAGGTGAATAAATTGTTTTGTTCTTGAATAATTTCCTTTAACAGATGAGCGATCGTTGATCGAGTATTTGAAATTTACCCGTGGTTCCAATCCCCAGAATGTATTATATATTTCACCGCTGCTGTAAACTGTTGAGTCTATTTTTTCATAATTTTCGTCGAAATTGTAAACGGTTGCTTTTCCCATATTTTGGAAAATTGTTCCTCTTAAGCCAATATTTATAGTTGTTTTTTTATTAAGTTTCCACTCATTAGATAAATAACCCGCCCATTCCAATGCATTCGATTCAGGCATTTTAAGCTCATTATACATAGTTTGATTTCCTACTCCTTTAGCAAGCCCGGGATTAAAATGGTGCATTGTCCCTGTTACGCCAAACCGGATTGTGTTTCGAGTATTGGGATAATAGGTGTAGTCGGCTTTAAATTTAATGTCGTTTAAGTCTGATGACCATATAAACCCTTGTTCTTCTGAAGTTTGGCCTATTTCATAATCGTAATCACTTAAAATAACAGAAAAGTTTGAAAACAATTTTTCGGAAAATAGGTGGTTCCATCGTAATGTGAATGTTTTATTTCCCCAACTAAATCCAAATAAATCATCATAATCAAAAACATCTCTACCCATATACCAGGAGAGATAGATGCGGTCTTTATCGTTGATTTTATAATTGCCTTTAAGATTTAAATCATAAAAATAGAGTTGATTTTTGCGTACATCTTCATCGCTCGAAAACATTAACATTAAGTCGGCATATGAACGTCGTCCTGAAAGGATGAAAGAACCTTTATCTTTTACAATTGGGCTTTCTACGGTTAGCCGGCTTGAAATCGTTCCTATACCTCCATTAGCTTGAAATTTTTTGTTATTCCCATCTTTCATTCTAATATCTAATAAAGAGGATAACCGGCCACCATAAGCTGCTGGAATATCTCCTTTGTAAAGTTTAACATCTTTAACGGCATCGTTGTTAAACACAGAAAAGAACCCCATAAGATGTGAGGCATTATAAATAGTAGCTTCGTCGAGAAGAATAAGGTTTTGATCGGCACCTCCACCGCGTACATTAAATCCGGAAGAACCCTCACTAGCTGATTGTACTCCGGGCATTAGTTGGATTGCTTTAATTACATCTACTTCACCCATAAAAGCAGGTATTTTTTTTATTTCTTTGGCCTGGATTTTCATCGTACTCATTTCAGCCTTTGCTACATTGGCATCTTTGCGGTCAGCAGTAATAACTACTTCATTCAGTGTTTTTGATTGTTTTTTAAGCACTATATTTATCCTTAGATTCTGGTTAAGTTCAACTTTTTTTATTTGTGTTTCGTATCCAACATAAGAATAAATGATTTGATAACTATTTTCAGGAATAGTAAGTGAATAGAATCCATATGCATTTGTAACGGTACCTGTTTTAAGGCTTTTAACATAAATGGTGGCTCCAATTAATTTTTCACCTGATTCGTCGGTAATATGGCCACTAAGGGTATATTTAGATGCTGTAACTTGAAAAAAAGAAAATAGTAAAAGGGTTATTAAAATAAATATCGATTTCATTATTACATAATATAACAAGTTAATAACGTTTTATCTTTTGACAATAATTATGCCATGAGACTATGATTTAAATTTTCTTAAATCTTTAAATGAAAGATAAATTTAATGTTTTCTTTTAATTAATATTTGAACTATTGTATAAAGAATACTTAATAGAGCAAAAAATCCGGCAATTCTTCCAATGTAATCTCCATTACGAACGTAAAAAGTTAGTTTATTATTAGTTTTTAATGTTTTTTTTATGGCTGTTGTAACCCACCATTCAGTTTTTTGGATTACTTCACCTCGTTGGTTGATAAATGCAGAAATTCCGGTATTAGCACTTCTGGCAATGCTTCTTCGGGTTTCAATTGCTCTAAGTTGTGAATAATTTAGATGTTGTTTATAACCAGGATTATCACCCCACCAACCATCGTTTGTAATGACAAATATTAAATTAGCGCCATTCTTAACATAGTCGGTTACATATTCTCCATAAACCGACTCATAACATATTACCGGGGCAATCTTTGTTTTGTCCGTAGTATGTTTAAATGTTGCCCGGAAATCTTGAATACCACGACTTCCGGTTATCCCTCCTAAATCGAGAATTACATTCTCGAACATTTTAAATAAATTAGGATAAGGTATTTTTTCCACTCCAACCACAAGTTTGGATTTGTGATAAACAGGAATATATCCTGTTGTATCTATTTGAATAGCTGAATTAAATGCATCATAGTAAAATTCTCCACGTTCGTTATAACGTACAGTCGGCGTCAGTTTTTCATCTGCTTGATATTTTTTTAATGCATCTATTCCTATGATAAAGTTAACGTTAGGCCATTTGTTTACAAACTGTTGGATAGCCTGAATACAATAATTATTTGTTAAATGATTAATCCATATATTACTATCCAATGAAGTTTCGGGAGCAACTATATAATCCGTTTTTGAGTCGGTAATACTATCGGCAAGATTTATGATAATATCGAGTTGTTCAATAGGCGATAATCCGCTAAATTTATCATGATAAGGGTCGATGTTAGGTTGGAGTACAGCAATGGTAAATCCTTTACCCTGTTCTTTATAATTATTGAAAAGGGTTAATGATGTTATCATTGGTAAAAAAATTAGAATAATTAATCCTACTGATCTAATCCTAAAAGTTCTGTTGATTTTTTTGGTAAAATAAGTTTGGATTAGGTTAAACAACATTAGATTAGTGAGTAAAATCCACAGGGTACCACCTAAGGTTCCTGTATATTCGAACCATTGAATTAGTTTTATATCTTTTGCTAATCCATTACCTAAGTTCAACCATGGCCAAGAAATTTCAGCGTTTAAATAAAAGTATTCAAATCCAATCCAGTAAACAATAAGCGCAAATTGTCCGAATTTTACCCCTAACTTACGTTTGGTTAAATGAAACATCCAGAAAACAGTAGCCATTAAAAATGTATTGACAAGTACTGCAGCAACAGCACCTATAAGCGTTGCATTGTAAATCCAGTAAGTTGTTAAAATGTTCCATACGCTGAAAGTGAGAGCAGCATAACCAAAAAGTACGACTGATTTATTCTGTTTTTTAGATTGGTATAAATAGTCTTCAACCAATAAAAGCGGAATGAGTGCAATTAACATAATAATCCCTGAAAACTGCTGATACCAGGGAAGTGTAAGTAAAATGGAACTTAAAAGAACCAGAATAAATCGATTTGCTTTTTTCATTCTATTGCGTTTTTAGGGGTGAAATTGATTTTGGATATTAAACGGCAAAAGTATATTATGTCTTAGTAGGACTCTTGTCTTTTTTATTTACAAGATATACTCCTGCAATTATGAGTGCAATCCAAAAAAACTGCAGAATACTTAATGTTTCTCCGTCGAATAAGCCCCACATAATAGCAAAAACAGGAATGATATATGTTACCGATGATCCAAAGATTGCCGAGGTATGTTGAATTAAAGTGTTAAAAATAACTAAGGCTAAGACGGTTCCAACAACCGCAAGTATAGCAATAAATCCTAAATTAAGCAGATAATCACTGGTGGTTAATGCATTCGAGAAATCAGAAAAAAGAAGGTAGATCCCTGCCAAAGGGCCAATAAACATAAATGCCAGTGATGTTAATTCTAAACCGGTAAGCCCTTTGATTTTGTATCTTACCTGGTTTACATTAATTCCATAACAAATAGTTGCTATAATTATAAAAAGCCCGTAATAATTAAACGTGTTTACTATTACGCCTCCGTTAGTAGATTGTAAAATTAGTCCAAAAGCACCTATTAATCCCAGCACAATACCTACAGCATTAATTAATTTTGCTGTGCTTTTATAAAAAATTAATCCTATGATTAAAGTAAACAAGGGAGTGAGTGAATTTAGAATTCCTGCCATGGAACTATCTACCTGTGTTTGAGCTTTGGTAAACAAAAAAGCAGGTGCCCCTGAACCAATAAAACCAATAATAAGTAATGAAACAATATTTTTTTTATTTACTTTTTTTAGATTTTTTATACCAAAAGGAATAAAAGCGATAAATGATATAAATAACCGTAATGCCGCTACCTGATCATGTGAAAAAGAACGTAATCCTTTTTTCATCAATATAAAACTACTGCCCCAAATAAAAGACAAAAAAAGAAGAGTAGCCCATTGCCATCCTTTATTTTCAAAATTAATTTTAAGCATATTTATAAAAATAGTTGGTAAATATAAGATATAATTAACAAATCACGGAACTGCTTGTTTTAACTTTTAGTAAATCTGTATTTTTCTTTAGAGATTCGATAGAAAAAATTAATTTTGCGGTTAATTTAATTTAAAAAATGATGCAGCAAGTGTATAAAATATATATTGGAGGAGAATTTTGCCCTACGAATACAAAATTAAAGGTTTTTAATCCTTTTGATCATAGTATTGTTGCTGAAACTTACCTTGCAGGAAAGGATGAGCTAGAAAAGGCAATTGAAAAAGCACTAATAGTAAAACCTATAATGCGAGATTTACCTTCGTATAAAAAGTATACTATATTAATGCAAATTGCGAACCAGCTTGAAGAAAAAAGTAATGAGCTGGCATTGATTTTAGCACGTGAGGCTGGTAAACCTTTTAAATATGCACTTGGAGAAATTAATCGAGCCATTCAGGTTTTTACGGTGGCTGCCGAAGAGTCAAAGAGATTACCTAAAGAGTACATTTCGATTGACTGGACAGCTGCAGGAGAAAAAAAAGAAGGTTTGGTTAAGTATTTTCCTTTAGGGTTAATTGCCGGAATAGCACCATTTAATTTTCCGTTAAATCTTGCAGTACACAAAATTGCCCCTGCTATAGCATCTGGTAATGCCATAATAATTAAACCAGCGCGTTCTACTCCGTTATCCGTTTTGGAGCTTGCAAAAATTATCGATCAAACAGGCCTTCCCAAAGGAGCATTTTCTGTTTTACCTATGGATAGAGAAGCTGGAAATCAATTAGTAACCGATGAAAGAATTCATATGCTTTCATTTACCGGCTCTCCCAATGTGGGATGGAAGATGAAAGCCAATGCAGGTAAGAAAAAAATTGCCCTCGAACTGGGTGGAAACGCAGGGGTAATTGTTTCTGAACAAGCCGACCTTGATTTAGCAGTTAAAAAATGTTTGGTTGGAGGTTTTGCTTATTCAGGACAGGTTTGTATTCATGTACAACGAATAATGGTTCATGAAAAGGTTTTTGATACCTTTGTGGATAAGTTTATTGCCGGAACACAGATGCTTACATTTGGTGCTCCGGATAAAGAGACTACCGATATTTCAGTAATGATTGATGAGGATAATGCCAGACGAGTAGAAGATTGGGTTAATGAAGCCGTATCAGAGGGAGCCAAAATATTATTTGGAGGAAAACGGAAAGGTTCATTTTTTGAGCCAACAATTATGACTAACACCAAGCGAGAAATGAAAGTTTGTGCTTTAGAAATCTTTGGGCCGGTAGTCACAATTGAAAAATTTTCGGATTTCTCACAAGCTGTTGATATGATTAATGATTCGGAATATGGTTTGCAAGCAGGTGTTTTTACCAATAGTATAATAGAAATGAATTATTCTTTTAATGAGCTTGAGGTAGGAGGAGTTATTATAAATGATGTACCAACATTTAGGGTAGATCATATGCCATATGGAGGTATTAAAAACTCGGGTTTTGGAAGAGAAGGAGTGAAATATACCATTCAGGAGATGATGGAACCGCGATTGTTGGTGAAAAATACAAATTATTAATTTAAGGGTGCAGGAGTTTTATTGTGGAAATTGAATTTTTAGTTAAGGGAGTGATCGTAGGATTTTTGGCTTCAATTCCTTTGGGACCGGTTGGGGTTTTATGTATTCAACGAACCATAAGCAAAGGACGAGTTTCAGGCTTATTTTCAGGAATGGGAGCAGCCACCGTCGATTCATTCTTTGCTCTTGTAGCAGCCTTAGGATTAACTTTTATAATAAATTTTATTGAGAAGCAACAGTTTTATATTCAGCTGTTTGGCGGTGGTGTATTAATATTTTTAGGAACTCGTATATTTAATACAAATCCTATACAACAAATTAGGCGTCATCGGAAAAAGAAAAATAAGCTGGTTGAAGATTTTTTTTCCGTACTTTTTTTAACGCTTTCAAATCCTTTAGCTATTTTTCTTTTTGTTGCGGTATTTGCCGGTATAGGCCTGGTAACATCAAAAGATAGTTCCATTAAATCATCGTTAATCATTGCTGGTGTATTTTTAGGAGCTTTGCTCTGGTGGGCTTCGCTAACTTTTTTTGTTGATTTATTTAGAAAAAAGTTCAGATTAAAACAACTGTGGTGGATTAATAAAATAGCAGGAATATTGATTATTGTTTTTGGTGTAGCAGCCATGCTTTCAGTGTTTTTTTAAATCAATAAAATAATTTAAAATGGATATAAAAAGTGCAGCATTTGTTTCCAGTTTTACAGATTATCAGCAATGCCCCGAAATTGATATCCCTGAATATGCATTTGTGGGACGTTCGAATGTTGGTAAATCGTCATTAATTAATATGTTACTCGATCGTAAAAATTTGGCTAAAACATCGCAAACTCCTGGAAAAACGCAGTTAATAAATTTTTTTTTAATAAATAAATCATGGCACTTAGTCGATTTGCCGGGGTATGGATTTGCTAAAGTAAAAAAAACTATCCGCAAAGATTTTAATCGAATAATTAAAGATTATGCAGAATTTAGAACAAATTTGGTTTGTCTTTTTGTACTGATAGATGTGCGACATAAGCCTCAACAAAACGATTTGCAATTTATGCAATGGCTTGGAGAAAGACAGATTCCTTTTGCTATAATTTTTACAAAAACAGATAAACTGAAAGAATTGGCGCTGGAGCAAAATATTCAATTTTATAAGCAAGAGATGTTAAAAGAATGGGAATCTTTGCCTGATTTATTTTTAACATCGGCCGAAAATAAAAGAGGACGTAATGAACTGCTTAACTATATTGATCGTTTAAATCAAATTTAATTTTTTTGATTAGCTGCAGATAATTTTGTGGTAAAGTAGGTGAAAAATAGAATGATATTTATAACTTTGCAAATCCATAAAAAATATAAATTTTTGAAAAAATAATAAAAATATGAGCGTTCAACCTCCGATTAAGATTTTTTCAGGAACCAAATCGCGGTTTATTGCTGAAAAAATTGCAAAAGAATATGGTGTTGAGTTAGGAAATACAACTTTCACAGAGTTTAGCGATGGAGAATTTCAAACTTCATACGAAGAAACGGTAAGAGGAGCTTATGTTTTTATTATTCAATCTACTTTTCCGCCCTCAGATAATTTAATGGAACTGTTAATGATGATTGATGCAGCCAAGAGGGCTTCGGCTTATAAGGTTGTTGCTGTAATGCCTTATTATGGATTTGCACGTCAGGACAGGAAAGATAAACCACGCGTTTCAATCGCATCAAAGTTAGTAGCTAACCTGCTTACAGCTGCAGGAGTTGACAGAATTATGACCCTCGATCTGCATGCCGATCAGATTCAGGGATTCTTTGATGTACCTGTTGATCATTTATATGCATCAGCCATTTTTGTTCCTTATATTAAAAATCTCAACCTCGATAATTTAGTTATGGTTGCTCCTGATATGGGCGGTACGAAAAGAGCAAATGCATATTCTAAATTTTTAGAAACACCGCTTGTTATTTGTCATAAATCACGAAAAAAGGCAAACATTGTTGATGAACTTACAGTTATTGGCGATGTGGAAGGGAAAAATGTAATTATTCTCGATGATATGATTGATACTGCTGGTACAGTTACCAAAGCTGCTGATATGATGATTGAACAGGGAGCTAAAAGTGTTAGGGCATTTGCTACACATGCTGTTTTATCAGGGCCTGCTTACGAAAGAATTAATGATTCAAAAATTACTGAAGTTGTAGTTACCGATTCATTACCTATAAAACCATTATCTGAAAAGATCAAAGTTCTTTCTATTGCTGATGTTTTTGCTGATGTCATTAATAAAGTATATAATTATCAGTCCATAAGTTCGAATTTTATAGTATAAAATTTTATATTTGCGGTTTTAAAATAAAAAATTTGAAAATAACACATAATAATAAAATAAAATGAAAGCAATTGAAGTAAAAGGTAGCATAAGAGAAAAGGTAGGGAAAAAAACTGCTAAACAGTTAAGAGAACAGGAACTGGTACCTTGTGTAATGTACGGAAAAGGTAAAAATGTTCATTTTTACACACATAAAAATTCCTTTAAAGAGATTGTTTATACACCTAATGCTTATTTGGTGGATGTTGATCTTGACGGACAAAAGCATAAGGCGGTATTAAGAGATGTTCAGTTTCATCCCGTATCTGACAAGATTATACATGTTGATTTTTATGAAACTGATGAAAAATCAGAAGTATGGATGAAAGTGCCTGTAAGAATGGAAGGTGCTGCTGTGGGTGTTCTAAACGGTGGCCGTTTGGTTCAGAAAATGAGAAAATTAAGAGTAAAAGCTATTCCTGGTAATTTGCCAGACGAAATTGTTGTTGATATTACTCCATTGGAAATAGGAGACTCGGTTAAAGTTAAAGATCTTCCTTATCCAGCAGTTAATTTTCTTGATCCGGATAATGCAGTTGTAGTTCTAGTTAAGAGTGTACGTGGCGCTACATTACCTGAAGAAATTGAAGCCCTGGAAGCTGAAGCTGCTGAGGCTGAAGCAGGAGAAGAAGGAGCTGAAGGTGAAGCACCTGCTGAAGAGGCTGCTGAATCAAAAGAATAAGTTTTAATTTAAACTAATTACTGGTTTGAAATACCTTATTGCCGGTTTAGGGAATATTGGAAGCGAGTACGTTAATACACGACATAATATAGGTTTTAAAATATTGGATGCGTTAGCTAATGCATTCAATATTGTTTTTGAAGACCGCCGTTATGCTTTCAGAGCAGAGTATAAATTTAAAGGACGGACGTTTGTTTTAATTAAACCTACAACATTAATGAATCGCAGTGGTAGAGCTGTAAACTACTGGCTTGCCAAAGAAAAGTTACCTCCTGAAAAATTACTTGTAATTGTCGACGATGTGGCACTCCCGTTTGGTAAATTACGATTAAAACCTGGAGGTGGTGATGCCGGACATAATGGGTTAAGAGATATTAGTATAATGTTGGGAAACCAGAATTATCCACGCCTCCGATTTGGAATTGGAGATAATTATCCCAAAGGGGCACAGGCTCATTATGTTTTGAGCCCATGGAATGAGGAAGAAAAGAAAATTTTGCCTGAACGGATTGAGACCGCTATTGAAATGATAAAAAGTTTCGGAGTGATTGGTATTGAAAATACAATGAATGAATTTAATAATCGTTAGCTTTTTATTTACTACTTGATTTTATTCCTTTACGTTTATTTCTAAATTTGTTTTCATTATCTTTTGAGTAAATTTTGCATTATGGAGCATGATAATAATTTACGTATTGATAAATGGTTATGGGCAGTACGAATTTTTAAAACTCGCAGCCAGGCTGCCGAAGCATGTAAGAAAGGACGAATAATTGTTGATGATATTCAGGTTAAACCTTCCCGAACCGTAAAAGTGGGCGAGGTAGTTTTTGTTAAACGGCCACCAGTTACTTATCAATATAAAATATTGGGACTTTTAAGCAATCGTAAATCAGCTAAGATTGCTGCCGATTATGTAAAAGATATTACGCCTGAAGAGGAAAAAGTAAAACTCGAGATGAAAAATTATACAGGATTTGAAATCAGGCAAAAAGGATATGGAAGGCCCACAAAACGGGAACGCCGTTTAATAGATAAATTAAAAAAGAAATACTAGTAATCAAGCCATGATAATAGCCAAAACAAAAAAAAGAGAGAATATTGCCGAGTATGTGCTTTATATGTGGCAGATTGAAGACTTGATTCGTGCACATAACTTTGATATCGAAAAAATCTCTAAAAATATTATCCATAAATTTGACCAGCCACAACCTGTTAAAAATGAAATTAGAAATTGGTACGAGGGATTAATAGACTTATTTAAAGAAGAAGGAATTGAAAAAGCTGGACATTTACAGTTTGTACAAAATACGGTAAATGAATTAAATGAATTGCATTTGCATTTATTGAAATCACCCGAACATTTAGATTATATTGATGTTTATAACCAGGCGCGAGATGGGATTATTGAGTTAACCAACAAATCGAAAGGGAATGTGGCAAATGAAATTGAGGCATGTTTTAATGGTCTTTATGGTATCTTGGTATTGCGATTACAGCAAAAAACTATATCTCCTTCAACGGCTGAAGCAATGGGACAAATTAGTAAATTAATTGCTTTACTTAGCCGTAAATTTAAACTTTATGAAGAAGGAAGTATTGAACTTTAACAAATTTTATAGAAATCTTTCTCTTATTGATTTTGATGGCATAAAACACTGCTTTTTCTTTCCAAACCAACGGAACCGGTTGTTGGCAATAAAATCATATATTAAATTTCTTAAAGATTTTGGAAGGATCTTAAAAACAGCGAATAAAGGCCACAAGCCTTTTAATTTTTGAGTGATTTTTATGAGGGCATCCGATTTTAAAAATATTTTTTCATCTTCAATTAAAACTACCGATTCAGTATAATTTTCAGGTAAATCAAATTTTTGATGTAATTCTTTGCCAACTTCTGATTGCAAGGATGCAAATTTGAAATATTTTTTTAAATCCCGTTTAATAATAAATTGAATCGATCCTGAGCATAAATTGCAATATCCGTCAAACAATACGATCCCATTATTTCTTGGCAGTTTTTTCATTTTCCGGTTCCGGTATGTAAACTTCTAATAGTTTACTCTCAGTAACCGGGTTCAAAAACAATTGTTCAAAAACAGCAGGGATCAAAACGGTTTCTCCTTTTTTGACAAGTGTTTTTTCACTTTCGTTATATATAATTTCAAATTCACCCTCCATGCAAATGTAAATTACAAACGAATCGAGTTGATTGTAATTCTTTTCGATCTGTTGATTAAAATCTAAAATATTGGTTTGAAAGTAATTACATTTAATAATTTCCGATGTTGAATTTTTTTCGGAAGTATAATCCGTTCTATAATTGTCGTATTGATTATAATCAATAGCATCAACGGCTAAATCGGTATGTAATTCGCGGTAATTTCCCTGCTCGTCTTTTCGGTTCCAATCGAATATTCGGTAAGTAACATCCGAAGTTTGCTGTATCTCTGTAAGAACAATGTCCTTGCCAATTGCATGCACTCTTCCGGAAGGAATATAAAATACATTTCCTTTTTTTACTTTTTCAAAATTTAGGATTTTTGGCAGTTCGTTTGATTTTAAATGTTTTATGTAGCTGGCCTTATCTATTTTTTGATTAAATCCGGAGATTAATTCCGCATCTTTTTCGGCTTCGATGATATACCACATTTCGGTTTTCCCGAATGTATTGTGCCTTTTTTTTGCCAATTCATCATCAGGATGAACCTGGATAGAAAGTACATCGTTGGCGTCAATAAATTTGATGAGTAAAGGAAATTCTAAACCAAATTGATCATAAACACGATCACCAACTAAATCGCCCATATAAATTTCAATTAATTCCTGCAAATTATTTCCTTGTAAAAAACCATTTTCAACAATAGATAAATTGTTTTCTACTCCCGATATTTCCCAGCTTTCACCAATTTTTTTGTTTTCTGGCAACAGTTTATTTAAAATTTTTTTAAGGTGTTGCCCGCCCCATATTTTTTCTTTAAACTGTGGTTTAAATTTTAAAGGATAGATTTGATTCATTTTCGAAATTTTTTATTGTGATACGAACTACTTTGTCTATATCAATAGTTTTAATTAACTTCAAGCACTTATTTATAGATTGTCAAAGTTATTAAATTTTATTGAAATGTCTTTTATAATTGGAATTGCAGGCGGAACAGGTTCTGGAAAAACAACTGTTGTAAAAAAAATAGTAGCAAGATTGCCAAAGAATGAAGTAGCTATTATACCACAAGATTCATATTATCGAGATAACGAGCATTTGCCTTTAGAAGAACGACAGGAGATAAATTTTGATCATCCCCGTTCGCTCGAATTTAGATTATTAATCGAAC